>CASFJV010000051.1 GCA_949295125.1 uncultured Spirochaetales bacterium | reverse complement strand
GCTTCTGATAATATGCTTGCCCTTGCAAGGAAGGACTATCCTGAGCTTGAGTTCATTTCAGGGGATGCATGCACATTCAGCCTGGAAGGAAAGGCAGATCTCATTTTCTCCAATGCAGTGCTCCACTGGATAGATAAAGAGAAGCAGGATAATATGCTCAGCAATGTCTATGCCAATCTCAGAAAAGGCGGGGAATTTGTTTTTGAGATGGGTGGAAAGGGATGTTCAGAGGCAGTGCATTCCACACTTGAAAGCCTTTTTGCCAGGAGAAACAGGAAATACAGGCGCCTGCAGTACTTCCCTTCCATAGGCGAGTATTCCTCAAGGCTTGAAAAGGCTGGATTCAAAGTGGACTATGCAATCCTTTTTGACCGTCCGACAGTGCAGAATGGGGATGATGGACTAGTATCCTGGATTAAGATGTTCAACCTTCCGGCCTTTGATGGAATAGGGGAAGAGGAGAGAGAGGAAATCCTGAGGGAGGCCGAAAGCCTTTTAAGGCCAGAGCTCTGCAGGGATAACCGCTGGATCATAGACTATGTGCGCCTGAGATGCCGCGCTGTAAAGTAAAGTTGCCGCAGGAAATATCCTTACGGCAGCAGTTTTGCAATGCCTTCCTTATTATGCGTTGAAATATCATGTAAATCTTTACAGTAAAAAAAAGATACATTATTCTTTACTTGGGGATTGGTATGGCTGTATTAATCCTTAATCTAAGATTTTGGAGAAATGTATGAGAAAAGTAATCAGCGTATTGTCAGTTCTTCTTATGCTCTTTGCTGCGGTTTCATGTGATGGAAACGGTGCAGATCCGTCATCACCTGAGAATAATAGGGGTACCATTAGTGAGGAACAGCTAAGCGGAATAGTGAATTCCATTGCAACTGAGATTACAGAGATGATGAAGACGGAAGAAGGGCAAGCTCCTGTGGATCCAACTACGGAGATCAAGATCAATGCAACAGGTGAAACAGATAACCTAAAAGTGACCATCTCAATGATTAATGGAAATACTGATTTTAGGTTTGAAGTGCTTAAAGCTGTCGATGGAACAACAAAACTTACCCAAGCCGGTAATACTTTTGAAATGAAAACTGATCCAGAAAGTAAAAAGGCTTTGTATTCATTAAATGGTTCGGCCTTTACGGAAATGAAGGAAGACGGCAAGGATACAGAAGAAGTTACAGCTATCTGGGCAGATATCTATCTTCTTACTGCTGGCTCAAATGAAGTTACTTCCGTTGTTGATGGCACTTTCTCTATTGCTATTGGTTCCCAGAAAATAGATATCTCAATGGATGGAAATATGAATGGTACAGTATCTGTAGCAGAAGATGAGAATGGAGATCTTGCTACGATGATATCTTCAATTGCTGACGGAACAATTACTGTAAAGGCTGTCTTTAATCCTGCTGTCAGCTCAATTAACTCTATTTCTGCAGTTCTTGATTTTGATGATCTCATTGAGACTAATATTGTTGATGTAAATGATCCTGTGGCGTTGGAGAATCTGCTTAATGGCATGCTGGAGCATATTTCACTGCGCCTCGTGATTGACGGCGGTGAATATGCCGGATCATGGAGTGTTCCAAGTGATCTCATAAAGACCTATGTAGATCAGATAATTGCAAATATGACTCCTCCTTCATCATCTGGCGGTCAGGGTACTGGATCTGCTGCATAACTGAAGGCTCTGGCTGTGGGTTTCCACAGCCTTATTTTTTTCTGTTTTACCTGGCGGATCTGGTTCAGGTTCTTGAACAATGCCTTTCCATAATAATAGAATGACTAAGCTTCCTGAAGCAGAAAACAAGTTTGACGCATAAGGTGGATTTATGGATAGCAGGGTTGCCGTAATCGGCATAATTGTAGAGAAAGAGGACTCTGTAGAAGCATTGAATGGCATTCTGCATGAGTACCGTAAGTACATAATAGGAAGAATGGGCGTTCCCTACAGGGCACGCGGGGTAAACATAATATCCATTGCGGTGGATGCTCCGCAGTCTGAGATATCAGCCATGTCCGGGAAGATTGGAAAACTCGATGGCATTTCAGCCAAGACTGCCTATTCATCCTTATGATAA
This sequence comes from uncultured Spirochaetales bacterium, assembly GCA_949295125.1. Lineage (GTDB taxonomy): Bacteria > Spirochaetota > Spirochaetia > Sphaerochaetales > Sphaerochaetaceae > Ornithospirochaeta. Next base: position 32,621 of record CASFJV010000051.1, on the reverse strand, counting down.
ACCTGGCAAGAAAGCTTATAGAAGAAAAGGATCTGCCATTTGATGAGCTTGTATCTCTCATCCTTGATGATGGAAAGGAGACACTTTGCCTTTTGCAGAAAGAGGCTGTAAGGATAAGGGACGGCGAATACGGAAGATCAGTAATTCTCAGGGCATTAATAGAATTCTCATCATATTGCAGATGCAACTGCTGTTACTGTGGCCTGAGGTGCGGCAACAGAAAAGCAGAGCGTTACAGGATTTCAGATGATGAAATACTTTCTTCTGTTGAATCTGCTTATTCAGAAGGGCTCAGGACAATAGTGCTCCAAAGCGGAGAGGATCCATATTTCACCGATGAGCGCCTTTCTTCCCTAATTGGGAAAATAGTCTCATCCTATGATGTCCGCATTACACTTTCCGTCGGGGAGCGGAGCAGGGAAAGCTATGAAAGGCTTTACAGGGCTGGAGCAAGAAGGTACCTGCTGAGGCATGAAAGCATAACGGAAAGCCATTTCTCTAAACTCCATCCTGCTGGCCAGGGGCTCAGTAAAAGGATAAAGGCACTGATGGATCTGAAGGATATCGGGTACCAGACAGGCTGTGGCTTCATGGTTGGCTCTCCTTACCAGAGCGCTATGGATATTGCCAGGGATCTGATGTTCATAAAAAGCTTTAAACCTCATATGGTTGGGATTGGACCGTTCATAGCAGCCCGGAATACGCCTTTTGAGAACTTTGAATCAGGGAGTGCAGAGCTTACCCTGAAACTCCTGGCGATTATCAGGATCATGAATCCCAAAGTCCTTCTTCCATCCACTACAGCGCTGGCAAGCATAGTGGAAAACGGGGACCTGCTTGGGCTTGAAAGCGGGGCAAATGTGATAATGCCGAATTTCACTCCGCTCTGTGTCAGCGGGAAGTACAGTATCTATGACAATAAAAAGAGGGAGAACACAGACAGCCTGAAAGAAAGGCTTGGAAGAGCGGGGTATTCCATCCCCGTTACATTTGGCGACAGCCATGTTGATGCGTAAATGAATCTGAGAGGGAAGGGAAGCCTGACCTATAAGAGGAGAATAATATGTATGACGTTAAATCTATGAAAGCGGACGAATTCATCAGCCATGATGAAATTCTCGAAACACTGAAATGGGCAGATGAGAACAAATCAGACCTGGCATTGGTAGACAGCATCATAGCAAAGGCAAAGCTGAAAAAGGGGCTTAGCCACAGGGAAGCATCACTTCTTCTTGCATGTGATGATAAGGAGCGCCTTGAAGAGATCTACAGGCTTGCAAAGGAGATCAAGCTCGATTTCTATGGCAACAGGATTGTGATGTTCGCCCCACTTTACCTTTCCAATTACTGTGTGAATGGATGCGTGTACTGTCCATACCATGCAAAGAATAAGCATATTGCCAGGAAAAAGCTCAGCCAGGAGGATATCGTAAGGGAAGTGACTGCCCTTGAGGATATGGGGCATAAGAGGCTTGCCATCGAAGCTGGGGAGGATCCGAGGAACAATCCGATTGAGTACATACTGGAAAGCATAAAGACAATTTACTCAATAAACCATGTCAATGGCGCAATAAGAAGGGTGAATGTGAATATTGCTGCAACCACTGTTGAAAACTACCATAGGCTTAAGGAAGCAGGGATCGGGACGTATATCCTTTTCCAGGAGACATATCATAATGAAAGCTATCTGAAACTCCATCCATCAGGACCGAAGCATGACTATGCTTACCATACAGAGGCAATGGACAGGGCTATGGAAGGAGGAATAGATGATGTAGGCCTTGGCGTGCTCTTTGGCCTTGAACTTTACCGCTATGAGCTTGCTGGACTCTTAATGCATGCAGAGCATCTTGAGGCAGTGCATGGAGTGGGGCCACATACAATAAGCGTTCCAAGGATAAAGAGGGCTGATGATATCAACCCGGATGATTTTGATAACGGCATTGACGATGAGACATTCCTGAAGATCATTGCAGTCATAAGGATTTCCGTTCCTTATACGGGCATGATCATCTCAACCAGGGAGAGCAAAAGCGTGAGGGCAAGGGCTCTGGAACTTGGAATTTCCCAGATAAGCGGTGGCTCGAGAACCAGTGTCGGAGGCTATGCTGAAGAGGAGGAAGATGATGAGAACTCCGCACAGTTTGATGTCAGTGACAACAGGAGCCTTGATGAAGTCGTAAGGTGGCTCATGGAACTTGGGCATATTCCTTCATTCTGTACGGCATGCTACAGGGAAGGAAGGACTGGAGACAGGTTCATGAGCCTCTGCAAGAGCGGCAATATCCTGAACTGCTGCCATCCTAATGCGCTGATGACGCTTAAGGAATACCTGATGGATTATGCATCCCCTGAAACAAAGGAAATAGGGGAAGCCCTTATTAGGAAGGAACTGGAGAATATTCCGAAAGAGAACGTCAGGAAGATCACAGGGGAAAGGATTCTAAAGATTGAGAATGGCGAAAGGGATTTCAGGTTCTAGGAGGGTGATATGGGATTGAACAGCACACCTCGTTCAGAGCGTTTCCACATTGCATTCTTCGGCAACAGGAATGCAGGAAAGTCAAGTTTGCTCAATGCAGTTTCGAATCAGGATATTGCCGTTGTTTCCGAGAGGAAAGGGACTACGACAGATCCTGTATATAAATCAATGGAGATACTTCCCATAGGGCCATGTGTCCTGATAGATACTCCCGGACTTGATGATGAGGGGGAACTTGGAGGACTCAGGATAAGGAAGGCCAGGGAGGTGCTGAGGAAAGCTGATGCCGCCGTGATAGTAGCAGATGCCACAAGCGGAGATTATCCAGAGGACATAGAAAAGGAGATCAAAGCTGAAAACATTCCATATATCGTTGTCTTTAATAAGGAAGATCAGCTGAAGGAAAGGAAAGAGGGGCTTTTCTATGTTTCTGCAAAGACAAAAGAGCATATTGAAGATCTCAGAGTTGCCCTGTCACGGCTTAAAGGAGAGGAGAAGAATGAGAAGAAACTTGTTTCAGACCTTATCCCTGAAGGCTCTACAGTGGTTCTTGTAATTCCAATAGACAGCTCAGCACCGAAGGGCAGGCTGATTCTTCCCCAGCAGCAGGCCATAAGGGATATTCTTGATTCAGGATCCATAGCAGTATGCACTAAGGATACAGAGCTTGAAAAGACTCTCTCCCGCCTAAGCTATAAAGCCGATCTTGTGATAACGGACAGCCAGGCATTCAGGAAAGTCTCTGAGATCGTTCCAGAGTGCATTCCACTTACATCTTTCTCAATTCTCATGGCACGTTATAAAGGATTTCTAGATGAAGCGGTAAGAGGGGTAGAAAAAATTAAGAAGCTTGAAGATAAGGATACCATCCTGATTGCTGAAGGATGCACCCATCACAGGCAGTGTGAAGATATTGGGACTGTAAAGATCCCAAACTGGATCAGAAGCTATACAGGTAAAGATATCAGTTTTGAATTCTCTTCCGGCCAGGGATTTCCTGAAAACCTTGAAAAGTACAGCCTGATCATTCACTGCGGTGCGTGCATGCTCAATGAAAAGGAAGTGCTGAGCCGTATGAGGGAAGCAGAAAGGAGGAATGTTGCTTTCACGAATTATGGAACTGTGATCGCTTTTATGAACGGTATTCTCTCAAGAAGCCTGGAAATAATGGGAAAAGTCTATACAGATGTCTAAAAATGCCCCTCTTTTGGGGCAATTATAATCCATTTTAAAAAGTTGTATACAAATATTATTTGTGTATACTATCATAGATTTTATTAAATAATATACTGTTATGAAACATATATTTTGTTAACTATGTTTAAATATGGTAAATAATGTGAAAAATAAAGAATAAATATTATAACTATTCAGATAAAATATAAAAATACAGGAATAAAGATTCTAAAAAATTTTTCAAAAACCTATTTACAAGGTTTTCTAAAGTGTATATATTACAAGTGGAATTAAGGAAGACGCATTCCTTATTCCGAACCTCCTTTTGTTCCCCACAGAGCGGTTTACCTCCTTTTGTCCGCAGTGGGGTTTTTTAATGAATAGTTTAATATTGGAGAGTGAGAAGTCTTCAATAAGGATTTGCCCCTTTTCATACTTCCTTTCCTCCTTAATTTTCGTTGGGGCAATCCAAAACCTTTTTCTCCTTTAAGATCCCTTGAGCGTGTTTAAGCCTCAGGGATCTTTTTTATTGAAGAAAAGAGCAATTCTGGATTAAAACGATTAGAAAAGGGAAGGGATAAACCTTTGAATACAAGGTTTTGAAAAAGGCCTTAAGATGTAAGCGCTGAAAATGAGAGGACATCGCATAGACACTGCGTAATTTCATTGCAAGGGAACCCGCATACCATACCTAACAGGCCGAAGTCTTAATCAAGCCTGGTAATTTCACCATGGGGATTATCTGGCAAAGACCAATCCAAAGAAGTGGTGAATAAATGAATACTGTCATCGGTGCTCTGCTGATGAGCACCGATGCTATTTGGGGCGATTATTCACTTAGTACCGGAGTTACGGTTACAGTGATATCTTCATTTACAATTGTATCTTCCGTGAATTCAGTGCCGTCAGAGGTCATAAAATTCGCGGAAACTTCAGTTCCATCCTGTTTCTTCAGAGTTGGGAAGATTTTTTGTCCAAGAGAACTGCCAGCTTCTACAGCTACTAATTCATTGGAAATGACATAGTCATCAGCTGATGCAGAATCATCAAGCTTGAATGACACAATATGCAGTTTAATTTCATTCTCGCTGGAGATTCGTACCAACTTACAATTTCCTACGGGTGTTTCATCCATTGAAACTTCAGCTTCCAGCGTATTCCGTTCCTCGTCCGTGAATCTGTATTTTATTATCATAGTATCAGGATCAGAAGGATCCCACGAAATAACAAACCAGCCATCTTCTGTTTCCGTACGGTCTGATTTCACTGCTCCCCCGTACACATGCTCTTCTGTGGTATACACAATAATCCAGTATTCAGGCAGAGTGTGCTGGATATCAATCAGGTTACCAGAATACTGAAAATCACTAGAAGGATCTGAAGGATCCTGGAGATATACATACCACTGACCTTCTAGAAAATCTGTCCATCTGGCTGTGAGCGTGAAGCTCTCTGTTACCGGTGTTTTGAAGTCATACAGCGTGCCATCCGCCGCAGTGTACCAGCCATCGAACTGATAGCCATCCCGTACTGGATCCTCGACAGACGGAAGTACGGCTCCATCTTCTATCTCGACCTTCTCAGGAGGCGACGCGCCTTCATATCCAAGATCGAATGTCACGGTATGGATTTTGATATCCGAGCTTCCAGGGCAGGAAGTCAGGAGGGCTAGAAGGAATAGTACCCCCCCCCATTGAATAATAGTGAACAAAGACCTCTTTTTCATAAACAATCTCCTTATTTTATAAGGAAATGTTAACAGATGAAAAGGAAGGTGGAAAGAAAATTCCGTACCTTCATCTGTCTTTTTTTCAGTCGATAAAAAGCAGCACAGCACACGCCGCCTGACAAAAATGGCGCGAGTATTGGAATCGGAAGCCGCTGCTACAAGAGCCGACTTGCCTAGTATAAGACGGGGCATGGGAAAAGTGGCAACGCTTTCCAGCATGGCTGCAACTTTTATAAACAGGAATTGGCATCTAATGAATGAGTGGTATGCTATATTATCTATGTAAGAAATTCTTACATAAGGAGGGTTAACCATGACTATACAGCTTGTGTCAGTATCTTCAAAAGGTCAGATAGCCATTCCAGTAAGTTATCGTAAAGCATTGTCAATAAAGGAAGGAAGCCAGCTTGTTATTTATTCAGATGGTGAAAATATCATCCTGAAGCCTGTTGAACTTCCATCTGAAGATAAGCTTTCAGCCGCACTTGCAAAAGCCAGGGAATATGCTGAGAAAGAAGGGCTTACAGAAGATGATATCAAGAAGGCTATCAGCGAATCCCGAAAAGCAAGGAAAGAACTTGCACTTGCTGGAGGTAAAAGAAAGGAAAACTGATTGTGGATGTAGAGTATGTTGGTAGTCGTGAGAAGACCACATACTGAGTTCAGCCTGAATGGGGATGTTCCTGCAAAGCTTGTTCAGAACCTTGTCTCCGAAAATGGTCCTGATAATGTAAAAATTGAAGAAGACGATATGATGAATGTAGAAGATATGGATTGGTATAAGGAGGAAGTTGCAAAGAATACTCCCGGCAGAGCTCTTCGCTTTTACCGCAAGCTTAAAGGACTTACCCAGCCTGAGCTTGCTGAGATGCTTGGAACTACAAAGCAGTTCCTTTCCAATCATGAGAATGATAGAAAGCCAATCAGCAGGATGATGACAAAGAAGCTTTCAGAGATTTTCAATGTTCCAGCATCAAGATTTGTTTAAGGTAAATTCTTTAAAGTTGTGCAAATACCACTATCGCCATTATAAGGGTGAACCCTCAAAGCTGGACTTGATCTTCTCTCTGAAAATCAATGGAGGAAGGTAGCCTAGTTTCATCTGTATTGCAGTACTCTATATATTCTTCAATTGCAGTCTTGAGCTGTTCCATTGTTCTAAATTCCATGATGTTGGTAAGCAGCTTCTGGGTCAGTAAATCTGCATGGAAATCCCTGTAGAGAAGATTTGCACTGCAGGCGATCTTTAATAGAAGCCTTTTGAAAACTTTCTTCTCTCTCAAAAGTAAAGCGTTTATAATTTAATTATGTTTTTGGGACTCGATATAGGCGGTACCAAGATTGCCGTCATAAAAGGAAAGGGGAGAGAGATAGAAAGGAAGGAAGTTTTCCTGACTAATACTGCCAGCTCCTGGAAAGAAGCACTTGATAAGGCAATTGCAATCGCGGAAGGAATGAAGGATGGATGCACTGCTGTTGGCATTTCCTGCGGAGGGCCGCTGGACAGCCGGAAAGGATTGATCCTGTCGCCTCCGAATCTTCCTTCATGGGATAATGTTCCCGCGGTTGAATATGTGTCATCAGCATTATCCCTTCCAGCATTCCTATTAAATGATGCAGATGCAGGGGCTCTTGCTGAATACAGGTATGGAGCCGGAAAAGGGTATGAGAGCATAATATTCTGCACATTTGGAACTGGAATGGGTGCAGGCCTTATACTCAATGGAAAACTCTGAAGGGGAAGGAATGACGGAGCCGGGGAGATAGGGCATGTAAGGCTCTCATCAGACGGACCTTCGGGGTATGGAAAGATCGGGTCTGCTGAAGGATGGGCAAGCGGTGGCGGAATTGCCATGCTTGGAGAGACAGTCCTTCAGTCTTATCACGATATCCGGATGCACCTCTTTTATGAGTTCAGTTCCGTCTACGCCGTTATATGCTTCGCCGCTGAATTCAATTCCAAGTTCACTCCATGGGACAAGGGCTTTTATCAGATTGACAACATGCCTCTCGTCATCCAGTACAACAGCTTTGATCCTCTCCATACTGATAGATTATAAGGCGGCAGAATTGAAAACTCAAATCACTTTAAGAGGCATAAGCATACTATCATTCCTGATGCTGATCTGTTTTGATTTACTTGATGGTTGAAAATGTAAAATCATATGCTTATGCTTGAATTCATGATGTACAAAGGCATTTATGATTCTCCTCTTGGAGCTATTACGGTTTTGTCAGATGGGAATGCGATTACCTATCTTGATTTCCAGGATGCGGAAGGGGAAGGGAAAGAGAATGGCCTGATAAAAGATGCAAGAACATGGCTCGATATCTATTTCAGCGGTAAAAAGCCAGATTTCTCCCTCCCACTTTCTTTTTCTTCAACGCCATTTACAGAGAGGGTGTGGAACCATCTTCTTGCAATACCATATGGGAAAACCGTCACATATGGTGAGATTGCACTAAAAATAGCAGAGGAAAAGGGGATAGCAAAAATGTCCAGCCGTGCGGTAGGGAGCGCTGTTGGCAGGAATCATATCCTTATCATGATCCCATGCCACAGGGTTATAGGATCAAATAACAGGCTGACCGGTTTTGGAGGCGGGATATGGCGTAAGACCAGGCTCCTGGAACTTGAAGGAATTGATGTAAGCAGGCTGAGATAGGCTTTTTACCTTTTCCATTTTTCTACAGCATGCTCTGGACAGACTTCATAGCATCTTCCGCAGTTAAGGCAGTTGCTTTCATTGATGTGGAAGGGAAGTGTATCATTGCTGATGCACTGCTGAGGGCATGATTGCAGGCAGGCTCCGCAGCCGGTGCATTTACCTGAAATTATGTATCCATTGCATTCAGGATAGGCCCCTCCAAAAGAAAACTCTTTCCTTACTATCGGTTTTTGTGAAAGATCGAAGAATTCTCCCGTCCCTTCATGGATCCTGAAGGCTGCTAATGCTTTCCTTGACTCTTCTGTCGGATAGATCTCATACATGTACTTATTCTTATCAAGAAGGCGGTTAAGGGTATCATCATCGCATTCCCTGGCTTTCCCCTTTATGGAAATAGCTATGGATGACATCGTACCATTGCCCTTCACTCCAGTCAGGGCAATATAAGGCCTCTCTCTCAGCCTGTGGTAAAATCCCTTTCCTCTGGCTGTAAGGAAGTAGAGGCTGTTTTCATCATAGTCCATGATGTCAATTGCACAAGTAACGGGATGGTTCTCATCATCCACTGTTGCAGCAATTACAGTATGTATCTGTCTTGTAAGGATTGAAAAATAGCCTTCATTTTCCAATGATGTCCCTGATTCCTTTTCTGATGTCTTCAAGTGTGTACTCCCTCATCTTATCTTCCATGGCTGTCTGGATGGCATTCAGCTTTCCATCAAGCAGGGCATGGATATTCCTGCCTACAGGGCACTTTGGATTCGGATTTTCATGGAAGTGGAAAAGCTCTCCGTTCTCAATAGGCTCAACAGCCCTATATACATCGAGGAAAGAAATCTCTTTCAGAGGCTTTGTCACTTCAATTCCTCCTGTGCCCCTTAAGACCCTGATCAGCCCTGCTTTTGAGAGCTGACCAAGTATTTTACGTATGATGACAGGATTTGTATTTATGCTTTCTGCCAGGAAATCACTTGTGACTTTTGTTTGCCCACCGAAATATTCGACACATGCGAATATGTGCAGGGCGACTGTGAATCTTGATGATATCTGCATTGACTCTCCTTCCATCATTCTCAGGCAACGTGTGGTGTAATGTCAATGATTACATTAAAATTTGCCGTTATCATTCTGCCATGTGGAAGGATCAGCGATAGTCTCCATTACATCCCAGTGTTCTGCGATCTTTCCATCCTCAACCCTCCAGAGATCGTAGTAGCTTGTCAAAGCGCCTCCAAAGGTTCCTTCAGACACAGCCAGGACGAAATTGCCCTCAGCAAGAACCATATGCACTTTGTCATATATCATTGAAATTCCCTGTTCTGCCATTGCCCCAAGGGCTGCATTCAGTCCTGAAAGGCCATCCGCGATTCCTGTGTTATGCTGGATGTAGATGTCCCCATTGAAGTAATCAGGAGTCTTTTCCAGGTTGTTTCCCTGCATCACATCATAAAGGAAATTCCTGATAATTTCCCTGTTCTCTTCTGTTTTATCAAGATCCTCAGTCTGCATATAGCCATCAGTCTGCGTGTGCCCTGATGGGTTAGGTCCTGCAAGAGGGGCAAGGTTGTCCCAGTGCTCTGCAATCTTTCCATCCTCATTAAAACGGAAGATGTCGAATGCCACCTGCTCTCCGGTTCCTGCGAAATTATAGACAGTCTGCAGGAATACCTTGTCCCCATCTTCAAATGCCCTGATGTTCCTGACAGTTGTCCTGGAAGGAGCAGATGCAAGGTACTCAACTGATGAGATGAATGCATCCCTTCCTGTGCCATAGGCTAAATTGTGCTGGATGTAGCCCTCTGCCAAAAGAGATGATGCCATCTCTATGTTTCCGCTGCTGAACGTCTTAATCAGTTCAAGTGCTTTTTCTTTCTGATTCATATTAATCCTCCATGTTGTAACCTTTATGATTACAACAATGAATATAAAGCACTTTTAATGTAATGTCAATGGTTACATTAAACTTTTAGGAAAGGACTTTCTTATGCCAGCTTCTCTTATGGCAGTGTGGGCATTTAAGCCATCTTGTCCTTCCATTATGCGGTGCAAGCAGCACAGCCTTGTATGTAGGGATATATTTTTCATGGCACTTTGCACATTCATAGTATCCTGCATCCTTTTCTATAAGCAGGGCAAAGGATATGCCAACAAGGAAAATGATGAAAGCTGAGATGTCCAGGGCAATCCTGATCCATAGAATACTGACAAAGAATTCAGAAGTGAAAAGAAGCAGGAGGAAGGATAGGGTGGAAAGCACTCCTATGACAGTTTCTATGCGCAGCAGGTACCTGTTGCTTTCTTCTTCCTTTCTCTTCAGCTCAAGCAGGTTTTCTTCAGCTGATTTCCTGTAATCTGTTTCCTTTTCCATTTTTTCTCCGCTTAAAAGCTCGTTTACGCTTATTCCAAGAATTTCCGAAAGTCCGATCATTATTGATGCATCAGGAAGGGATAGGCCGCGTTCCCACTTGGAGACCGCCCTGTCTGAGATATTGAAGAGGGCTGCCAGATCATTCTGTGTCATCCCTTTTTCCTTTCTTCTTGCCTGTATGAACTGTCCTATCTTAATCTGATCCATTTTTCTTCCTCCTGATTAGCAGCATGTAGCCTGCAAGCATTATGAAAGATGGAATGATTCCGGTAATTGCAGGACCCCATACCTGCAGTTCGGTCCTTCCCAGTACTGTTATTCCAAGGGATCCAATCGCATTCACTGAACCATGGAAAAGGGCTGCAGTCCATATTGATCCGCTTTCACTTGCAAAGTAAGAAAGCCACAGGCCTAAAGCTATGCACGAGAGGCACATTGCAAATATTCCAAGCACTGGAAATCCTGGATAGGATATGCCATAGTTGTACCCCATTATGTTTACCGGGGTATGCCATATTCCCCATATGATTCCGCAGCTTACTGAAGCCCTGATTTTCCCATACTTCCTCTCAAGCTCCGGATAGAGCATTCCACGCCATCCAGCTTCCTCTCCAAGCGCAAAGAGGGCATTGAACAAGGCTCCTATGATTGCAGTTGGGAATAAAAGTGCCAGAAACTCAGGAGGCTGCATTCCTGTGCTGCTGGCAATGAGGTCAGAAGTGAATGCTGATGGGAATACAGCAAAGAAAGCCATGCATCCTAAAATGGAGAAGAGCACGGGAAGAAGCCATGCTGATATGTATATCCTGATATTCCCCTTAAGCCTCAATTTCCATGAGTACTCAATAGCTTTCCCTTTCATGAGAAGCTTTGTCAGAAGAACTGAAGTGAGCGGAGTGAACATAAGGGCGGCAGTAATGAGCATGTATGGCATTGTCCCATATAAGCCGGCAAGATCCATTATGATCCAGATACTCCATGATATAGCGAATGTGATAAAAAGGAATATTAAGCATCTTTTCATGGCACCATTCTCAGCTTTTTCCATGTTAATTGCTACAAACCAGTGGTTGAGTCCGCCTTTTTTTCTTTCCTTCTTCTCTCAATGTAGCTATCCATTCTCTCAAGGCTTGAATTCAGTATCAGGTCTGAAGGAAAGTCCTGGCTCTTCAGCAGGTCTAATGAATACTTAACTTCTCCGACGCTGTACGGGCTATGGGCATCGCTTGTGCATACGACGGGAATATCCCATTTTTTTGCGTATTTTATCAGGTCCAGGCAGTTCTCTTCACTTCCGGGCCTTGCGACAGGGGAGTGGGAGTTTATTTCAAAAATCTTTCCGCTGTCCCGTAAGGCCAGCATTACAGTCCTGTGATCAAATGGAAACGCAGGATTGCCCATATGTCCCAAGGCATCCACATGCTTTTTCCTTATCACAGAAAGCCATGCCTCCGTATTCTCCTCAGCTGTTCCCGGCTTTATTGCCTCTTTATGGAAGCTGGCAATTACGTAATCAAGACGCCTAAGAAGGCTGTTTTCAAGATCAAGACGGCCAGCATAGCTTTTGATGTTTGCCTCAATTCCCTTATAGAGCCTTATCCCATCTATGAAATCTGGAAGGTTGCCCAGCCCTATAAAATGTAGCCTGTTTGCGCCGTCGGTCATCTCTGGCCCATGATCTGTTATGGCAATGAAGTCAAGGTTTTTCGCCTTTGATGCCTCGATCATCTCTTTCAGGGTACCGAATGCATGCTGGCTTACAAGAGTGTGAGTATGCATGTCCCCTTTAATAGCATAAGAATTCATAATTTAAGATTCTATGTTAAATGATGCAAATTAGAAAGCAGGCATCTTTCAGCCTGCTTCCTTCTATAAGTTCTTTTCTACAATGTTATCCTCGATCTTTGCCCTTTCCTTAGCAATCTCTGCTTTGATCTCTTTTGCAAGATCTGAGATATCATAGCTTGTGGTCTCTCCTGTGGATCTGAGCTTCACTTCGACTTTCCCTTCTTTCAGGCTCCTGTTTCCAAGTGTGATCCTGATTGGAATTCCGATCAGGTCGGCATCTGCGAACTTCACTCCTGCAGATTCCTTCCTGTCATCATAGAGAACCTCGATTCCGCTGTTAAGAAGATCCTCATAGATCTTTTCCGCGATCTCCTGATCCTTCACAAGGGAAACAAGATGCACTTCATATGGTGCGACTGTGATAGGAAGCTTGAGCCCGTCTTCATCGTTGTACTCTTCAGCAAGGCATGCAAGCAGCCTTCCAATTCCGATTCCATAGCAGCCCATGATGCATGGTTTCTGCACTCCGGTCTCGTCCTGGAATGTGCAGTTCATAGCCTCACTGTACTTTGTTCCAAGCTGGAAGATGTTTCCGATCTCAATGCCTTTTCTTGCTTTCAGCGGCTTGCCGCACTTAGGGCACAGGTGGCCTTCGCGGGCCGATGCGATATCTGCGACGGTTCCATCATAGTCCCTCTTGAAGTTCGTGTTGATATAGTGGTATCCCTCTTCATTCGCACCTGCTACCAGGTTGTTTGAATAGGCAGCACTCTCATCTACAATTGTGATGAAATCTCCCTTTGCTCCGATTGCAGATGCAAAACCTGGAACCATGCCACAGGCTGTGATCTCCTCCTCGTGGGCAGGGCGCAGGCTGTTTGCTCCTGCTGCATGCTGGAGCTTTGCCTCCTCAACTTCCATATCACCGCGGATGAAAGCAGCAATCAGCTTATCTTCCTCTTCTCCTGTCCTGTCATTGATGAAAGAGCCAACCATGAATACCGCTTTGCATGTCTTTGATGCTGGGATATCCAGGAATTCTGCAAGGTCATCAATTGTTTTTGCGTGAGGTGTCGCAATTTTCTCAATTGGCTTTTCTTCCTCTTTCAGGTACTCTTTCCTGATCTCTGCTATCTGGCGGTTTGCCGTATATCCGCATTCATCACAGATGATGATCGTGTCTTCTCCGATCGGGGAGAGGTACATGTATTCATGTGCCACTTTACCTCCCATCATACCTGTATCTGATGATACTGCAATGGATGGCAGTCCGCATCTGTCATAGATCCTGAAATATGCGCGGTAGTTATCTGCGTAGATTTTCTCAAGTCCAGCCTGGTCACGGTCAAAAGAGTATGCATCCTTCATTGTGAATTCGCGTACCCTTATCAGCCCTGCCCTCGGGCGTGGATCATCACGGAATTTTGTCTGTATCTGGTAGACAAAGAGAGGAAGTCTCTTATATGAGTCGATCTCTCCTCTTGCGATATCTGTCACGGCCTCTTCATGCGTCATTGCCAGAACCATATCGCGTCCAACCCTGTCCTTGAATCTTGCCAGTTCCTTATCGATTGAATAGTACCTGCCGCTTTCCTTCCATAAGTCTCCTGGATTCACTACCGGCATCAGGATCTCCTGTCCTCCGATCCTGTCCATTTCCTGGCGGACGATGTTCTCAATCTTCTTTGTGCTCTTAAAGCCTAGTGGCAGGAGTGAGAAGATTCCTGCTCCAAGCTGCTTTATGAAGCCAGCTCTCAGAAGGTATTCATACCCCTTGCTTTCTGCTCCGTTCGGTGCTTCCCTCAGTGTGCGGGAAAACATATTTGACATTCTCATGACTCTATTTCTCCAATTTGGTATTTAACCATAATTTATCTTTCTTCTCAATTGGAAATGATTTACACTTTTGAAGTGGACGGAGAAAAAAGGAAGAAAAAAGAGGAAATCTGCTATTTTATGGAGAGGGTGTACAGCAGGGGACTCACAACAAGCCTTGGCGGTAATATCTCCATGCGCTATGGCAGTATCATGCTGATCACTCCATCCAGCATTGATAAGGCAAATCTGAAAGCAGATGATATAGCCGAGGTTGATATCGCTACAGGTGAGAACCTGACAGCCGGCATTACCCTTTCAATAGAGAGCGGCATGCATAGGGCCATATATCTTAGCAGGGTCTCGGCAAAGGCTGCCATTCATGCCCATTGCCCATATGCCACTGTATTTTCTTCTGCAAAAGATGAAATACTTTGTGATATAATCCAGGAAAGCTATTACCAGCTGAGCAATATGAAGAAATGTGCTTATGCCTTGATGGGTTCTCCTGAATTAGCCCATAATGTAGGCTCTGATGCAAGATATTCCGATGTCCTGCTGATGGAGAATCACGGAGTGCTTGCGCTATCGGATGGGACTCTTCTTGAAGCGCTTGAAAAGCTTGAATGCCTTGAGAATGCTGCTAAGATGAGTCTTTTCAGGGAGGTTGTGAGCTTTAACCGGCTTTCAGACAGCCAGAAAAAGGAAATAGACCAATTAAGGAAGAAGTAGGAGGATAAATGGATAATTCTACATTAAAGATGCTTAAGAAAGAGGCATTGGAAACAAGAATAAAGACAATCGAGTGTATTTCTTCATTCGGATCAGGACACATCGGAGGCGCGATGTCAATTGTGGAGATTATCACGTATCTCTATTTTAAGGAGATGAATATCGATCCATCCGATCCTGGAAAAGCTGACAGGGACCGCCTTGTCCTCTCTAAAGGGCACAGCGGGCCATCCCTATATGC
Organism: uncultured Spirochaetales bacterium; assembly: GCA_949295125.1. Taxonomy (GTDB): domain Bacteria; phylum Spirochaetota; class Spirochaetia; order Sphaerochaetales; family Sphaerochaetaceae; genus Ornithospirochaeta. Next base: position 17,621 of record CASFJV010000051.1, on the reverse strand, counting down.
AACGCTTGCGCGAAAGGGATTCTTCCCGCTTGAGTGGCTTTCCACTCTCAATAAGGGAGGCACTGCACTGCCAAGCCATGTTGATATGACCAAGACACCTGGAATAGATTTCACTGCCGGATCCCTTGGCCAGGGGATAAGTGCCGCAGTTGGAATTGCACTCGGTCTCAGGATCCAGGGAATTGATGCATATACATACTCAATCGTCGGTGATGGAGAAAGCCAGGAAGGGGAAGTCTGGGAAGCTGCAGAGCTTGCTGGGGCCCAGAAGCTTGATCACCTTATTGCATTCACAGACCTAAACGGACAGCAGCTCGATGGCTATACAGAGGATATCATACCTATGCATCACCTGAAGGAGAGGTATGAGAGCTTCGGCTGGGATGCCTATGAGATAAACGGCCATGATTTTGCTCAAATCGATGAAGCTGTAAAACAGGCAAAGGCAAAGCCTGGAAAACCCCATATGATTATCTGCCATACGCAGAAGAGCCATGGATATATCCCGGGAGAGGGGGTAAAGAGCAATCACAGTATGACAGTCAATGCAGAGCAGGCAAAAGAGGCAATTGACGAACTTGTAAAGAGGGAGGGGGAGAATGAGTAGGAAGACTGAATTCAAGAATTACAGGGAAGTTGTAGTAGGGGCAATTGAAGATCTTGCAAAAGAGCATGAGGATATCGTATTCCTCGACAGCGATCTTTCTTCCTGCATCACAAGCACAAGTTTCCAGAAACAGTTTCCAGACCGTTTCATAAACTGCGGTATTGCAGAGGCCAACATGGCTGCAGTCGCTGCTGGAATGAGCGCAGCTGGCCTTACTCCGTTCATCCATAGTTTCGGATGTTTCGCATCGCGCAGGATGTATGACCAGGCATTCCTTTCCATAGGATACGCAAAGAGGTGTGTCCATATCATCGGAAGCGATCCTGGAATTACGGCACAGTACAATGGCGGGACACATATGCCGTTTGAGGATATCGCACTTTACAGGGAAATCCCTGATTTCATTGTTCTTGAGCCAAGTGACGGGTTAAGCCTTTATGAGCTTACGCAGCAGGTGTATTTCAAGAAACAGAATTCATATATAAGGACTCCGAGAAAGGGTGTTTCATACCGTTATGAAGAGGGTATGAAATTTGAGATCGGAAAAGGAATTGAGCTCAGGGATGGCTCTGATGTGGCTATCATTGCAACAGGCCAGGTTATGGTTGATAACGCACTTGAGGCATATGATATCCTCAAGAAAGAAGGCATAAATGCAACGGTTATAGACCTTCATACCATAAAGCCTCTTGATCAGGAGCTTATCCTGAAGGCAGCCAGGAAGACAGGCCATGTCGTCGTCTGCGAGAATGGCAGGTATGCAGGAGGAGTAGGGGAAGGAATTGCAGCTCTGCTTGCAAGGAACTATCCGGTAAAAATGGATTTCATGTCTGTTGGAGAGCGCTTCGGAGAAGTTGGGAACCTGGCATACCTGAAGGAAGCTTTCGGCTTCACCGGTTCCCATCTGGCAGATATGTGCAGGAATCTGATCAAGTGAAGATTGTTCTAGAGACGATCCCTGTCTGGGATGGGCTTAAAAGCGGATCAGAATGCTTTATCTGTGATCTGATGAAGGATGCAGAGAGGGATGGAATACGGTACTATCTCTCCTCTGCCATAATGACGCCTGAAATAAGGGTGGAGACAAATACCCATGGCTTTTGTGCCAAGCATTTCAGCATGCTTGCTGAAGAGAATAAGGCACAGAGCCTTGGCCTTGTCATGGATACGTATTATGAAGAGAACAAGAAGGGATTCTATCCATCTCTCGATGGCGTTATGAGTGCCAGCAGCCCCAGAAAGGCAGAAAAAGCGTTCAATTCACTTTTTTCCTACTATGAGTCAAGGAAAAAAGGATGCCTGATCTGCTCAAGGATGGATGAACGCCTCGAGCGCTATGCATACACAGTCGCAGCCCTCTTTTCTGAAGATCCTGAGTTCAAGGCAGAACTGAAAAAGAGCAAGGGTTTCTGCATTCACCATACGAAAGTCCTTGTGGATATGGCTCCTGAGGCGCTGAAGGGCGATATCCTTCTTGAATACTACCAGACTCTCGCTGATCTGATGAAAAGGAATTTGGAGAGAGTTCAGGCAGATGACTATTACCTCACGCAGAAATATAAGAGTGAGAACAGGGACAAGCCATGGAACGGATGCGAGGATGCAGCCAAGCGTGCCGTATATAAGTTCATCGGAGAAGCCGAGGTGATAGACCCTGTCAGGAAGAAGTAAGCCTATTCTTTCCTCTCTTTTTTCTTCTTGATCCTGAAAAGGGATGGATCTGTGTCCTTATCATCCTTTATGAGGCAGCGTTTAAGCACCCTGTCCTCATAATCCTGTGCCGGATAGATGTGAAGATAGTCAATATATTCCTTTTCGAACCTGTAGATTAATGCATAGTCCTTGCCTTCAAGCAGGGACAGGGCCAGTGTAAGGGCTGGTTTCTGTTCAAGATGGAACAGCCTGGCTTTCTCTTTCTGGTGGGCTGTTACGTAGTCTTTTGCAATGAAGAGGGCAAGGGCAATGTTTCCCTGCCTGTCCCATATCATGATGTCTGATCCGAAGAGAGCGGCATCGATATACCATTCAGAACCGAAATAGCGGTTCAGGTGCTGCGCCATCCGGCAGGAAAAAGCCTCTCTTTTTGCTTTCTTCGCAAAAAGGAATGTATCCTCTTCGCACAGTATCTTAAGTGCTTTCTTGAATAGTGCAAACGTATCTATGTTCTCGCTTCTCAGGTCTTCCGGCATTTCAGTCCTCAAAAATGAGGTCAACATTCATTGAGCTGACCATTTTCACTGTCTGATATATAGAACAATTATTTTCCGCTTTTGTTACGGCATCTTCGAAATCTTTCCTGTCCTTCACACCCTTTGCCACAATCCTGATGTCAGTGGTTTTCAGCGTGGCAGGTTCGCCTGTTCTCTTTTCGCCCTCTGTGTGGATATCTATTGAGCTGAATCCGTTATCTTTCCCAAGATATGAGATGAGGGTTTTTGCAAAGCATCCTGAGAGTGCTCCGAGAAGGTATTCGTAAGGGCCTGTTGCTGCTGTGAAATCAAATTCCCGGCCAAGCTGGTTCTCAAAATAGCTTCTTTCCCCTGTAAAATGTGCGTCAACAATTCTTTTAGCCATACCCTGATTTTAGCACACGTCAACTTTTCTTGAGAATATCCTGGTATGCCAGATATGCTGATGAGAATGCAAAAGCAAGATTGAATCCGCCGCACTCCCCATCCACATCAATTGCCTCTCCTGTAAAATAGAGGTTGCTTATGAGCCTGGATTCCATGGTTTTGCGGTTTATTTCATCCGTAGAGACTCCTCCCCTTGTGCACATGGCGTTCCTGGCATTCGGGGATGCTTTTGTCCTGAAGGAGTTAAGGGTTTTCACAATCTCTTCCTTTTCGGCCTTTTTAAGCTCATTGAGCTTTTTTCCTGCAAGTGAAGGAAAGAGTGATGTTGTCAGGCGCTCCGGGAGGGGAAGCGCATTCTTGAGCATAGCTTTCTGGCTGTATTTTTCAAGATCTTCCTTTCTTATCTTAAGGATGCTTACCTCTATTTCGCTGCCCTTATCCACATAGTGTGAGAAGTTTTCAGCTACAGGGCCGGAAATACCGTTTCCAGTTATTACCGCATCCCCCTCTGCATAGGCTTTCCCTTTCCTCAGGGCGAGTTTAAGGCTTACCCCTTCAGCTTTTCTCAGCCTGTGGTTTTCAAGCATCAGTTCAGCTAATGCCGGCTTTGGCTCAATGACAGTATGCCCAAGCTTCCTTATTGCTGGATACAGTGATCCATCGCTTCCCGTTTTCGGATATGTGATGCCCCCTGTTGCTATGACCGCAATCTCAGATGCATATGATGCCTTATCTGTAGTGACATGGAAAAGATTGCCCCTTTTTTCCACCAGGATGGCTTTTTCCCCATATTTTATGTTCTCTCCGTTTTTCAGGAGTGCATCCCGTATATCTGAGGATTTCCCGGATTCAGGAAACAGTTTCTGCCCTTCTTTTCCTGTCCTGACACCCAGGTTTTCAAAATATGACCTGATCCTTGATGGGGGAAAAGCGGAAACAGAAGGTGAGACGAAATTCTTTTTATCGTAGTAGTGTGATGATATCTCATCAAAAGAGGGGGAAAAGTTGCACCTTCCCCCTCCTGTGATCAGCAGCTTGAGCCCCGCTTCCTGATTCTGCTCTACAGCCATGGCTTTGCCATTGAGAAGGCTGTAGAGGAAGAGTCCGCTGCTTCCAAGCCCGATGATCAGTATCTTATTATTCATCCTTCTTGTCGTCGACTATTGCAAGATGGAGCTCATCAAGCTGCTTCTGCTCTACAAAGGAAGGTGAGTCATCCATTGGAGAGAGTGCTGCAGTGTTCTTCGGGAACGCGATTACTTCCTTAATTGAGCTCTCTCCGGCAAGGATCATGCAGAGCCTGTCGATTCCAGGGGCTATTCCTCCATGTGGTGGTGGCCCGTACTTGAAACAGTCAAGCAGGAAGCCAAAGCGCTCCTGGGCAACATCATCTGGGAAATTGCAGATCCTGAATACCCTCTTCTGCAGTTCGATATCATGGATTCTTATGGATCCTGATGCAAGCTCATAGCCATTGAGTACGAGATCATAGAGATCTCCCTTGACCTTTCCTGGATCCTCTTCCATTGTGTCTATATATTCTGCCTGAGGCATGCTGAACATATGATGGGCAGCTTCCCAGTGCCCTTCATCCTCGTTGTACTCAAACAGCGGGAAATCTATGATCCAGCAGAACTCATAGCCGGGCCTGATCAGCTTAAGGTCGTTTCCAAGGCGGTTTCTCACAGCGCCAAGGCTGTTGCAGCACTTCTTGAAATCCTTCTGTGCAACAATGAGGATGACATCACCGTCTTTTGCCCCTGTGGCGTTCAGTACTTCTTCATCCAGACCTGCAAAGAATTTGGAAACGCCTCCATTCAGCTTGCCGTTCTCCACTTTCATCCAGGCAAGGCCATGTGCGCCATATATCTTTGCTGCGCTCTCAAGCTCTGCAAGGTACTTTCTTGTGTAATCGTGGCCTTCAGTCTTCGGAGCTACGATATACCTGACATATCCACCTTCTTTAAGCGTGTCTAGAAATGCATTGAATGTGGACTTTGATGCAAATGTCGATGCATCTCCGATTTCAAGGCCGAAACGCAGGTCAGGCTTGTCAGATCCATATTTTTCCATTGCTTCCTGGTAGCTCAGCCTCCTGAAGTGAGATGGAAGATCAACATTCACGACTTTCCTGAACACTTCTTTCATGAGGTTCTCAATCAGTAGCAGGACATCGTCCCTCTTTACGAAGCTCATTTCAATATCGAGCTGTGTGAACTCAAGCTGCCTGTCTCCCCTTGGATCCTCATCCCTGTAGCATCTTGCAATCTGGAAGTACTTGTCGAATCCGGAAACCATGAGTATCTGCTTATAAAGCTGAGGGGACTGGGGAAGAGCGAAGAACTTTCCCGGATATATCCTTGATGGAACGAGGAAGTCCCTTGCACCCTCTGGCGTGCTCTTTACAAGGGTAGGTGTCTCTATTTCATAGAAATCTGTCTTATAGAAGAATTCCCTTATGGCCTTAACGACTTCATGGCGAAGCCTGATCCTGTCCTGCATTCCCTTTGTCCTGAGATCGAGGAACCTGTATTTGAGCCTGAGATCCTCCCTTGCATTATTCTCATCTTCAATCATGAACGGAAGGGTAGCGCATTCTGAGAGGATTTCGATTTCCTCTGCCTTCACTTCGATCTCACCAGTGACCATATCTGGATTGATCATCTCATCGGGGCGCTTTCTTACAGTTCCCTTAACAGCAATGCAGTATTCCATCTTCAATGATCTTGCTGTTTTTTCCAGCTCTTCTGATGCATCATCATCCACAACAACCTGTGTAACGCCGTAGCGGTCCCTTAGGTTGATGAAATGGAGTGCACCATGGTCCCTATTTCTTGCAACCCAGCCGTTAAGGATAACGGTCTTGCCTTCATCACTAGCCCTTAGAGAGCCGCATGTGACGGTTCTTTGCATGAAAGCTTCTTCCATTTATTTGTCTCCTTAGATACAAAAGAGGATAATTATTCAGGCTTTTTTTTGCAATCTGTAAAAGCTTAAGATTATTCTGTTCCTGCGCGGAATGGAAAAGTCCTGGGATAAGCCAAGCTGGCTTTCCCAGGATGTGATGCCTTTTCATTTCCTTGGCAGTTCCCTCACTACATAGCGTCCAGTCTGCAGATACCTGATAGCTTCCACCGCAGCGTTTGCGGCACTTGTGGTAGTAGTGTAGGGGATGTGCGCCCTGATCGTTTCAGTCCTGATGTCATCATCACTGCGCCTTGCATGGAAACCCATCGGAGTGTTGATGATAAGATCGACTTTCCTTGCCCTGATGTTATCCACGATATTCGGATGCCCTTCATGCACTTTCAGCACAACATCAGTGAGAATGCCGAGATTGAACAGATCCCTGGCTGTCCCTTTTGTGCACAGTATTTCAAAGCCCATCTCTTCAAGGGCTTTTGCAATGGGGGCGATTGTAACCCTGTCCTTATTGTTGACGCTGATAACGACCCTTCCTTTCACAGGAAGGATGTTGTTTGCTCCTGCCTGGCTCTTTGCATAGGCTTCCCCGAAAGTCCTTCCCATTCCGACTACTTCGCCAGTGCTCCTCATCTCCGGGCCAAGGGCCGGATCAACATCAGAGAACCGGTCAAAACTGAATACGGCTTCCTTTATTGCCCAGCCGGTAATGCATTTGCCTTCCCTTATCTCTTCCCCTTCTTCCAGGAGTCCCTGCGCAATAAGGTCTTCTCCCTCAAATACCCTTATAGCTGCTTCAACAAGGTTCACTCCGCTGGCTTTTGATATGAAAGGAACTGTCCTGCTGGCCCTTGGGTTCACTTCTATGATATAAAGCTTGCCGTCCTTTTCCGCAAACTGTATGTTCATCAGTCCCTTGACCTTAAGCTCCCTTGCAAGACGCAGTGTCCATCTCTTCATTTCTGAAAGTATCTCAGGCTTTGCCTTGTATGGTGGGAAAACAGCGGCGCTGTCTCCAGAGTGGATGCCCGCAGCCTCTATATGCTGAAGAATCCCTCCGATATATATCCTCTCTCCATCGGATACTGCATCAAGATCGTATTCAAATGCATCTTCCAGGAACTGGTCTACAAGTATCGGATGGCTCTGCGATACCTGTACGTTCATCTTGGAGAAGAACTCGTCGAGGCTTTCCTCATCATATGCGATGAACATGCTCCTTCCTCCGAGAACGAATGAAGGCCTCAGAAGTACTGGAAATCCAATTTCCTTTGCTTTTTCAAAAACTTCTTTCCTGCTGTGCCCCATCCTGTTCTCAGGCTGCCTCAGCCCCAGCTCCCTTACAAGGTTTGAAAAAAGTTCCCTGTCCTCTGTCCTGTTTATTGAGTCCAGGCTTGTACCGATTATGTGTGCTCCCTCTTTTTCCAGCCTCTCAGCCATGTTCAGCGGAGTCTGGCCTCCCATCTGCACAACGACATCCCTTGTGCCTTCCTTCCTCATTATTTCAAGAACTGCTTCCGGAGAAAGCGGTTCTATATAAAGCCTGTCGGAAGTATTGTAGTCTGTGGAGACGGTTTCCGGATTGCTGTTCACCATTATGGTTTTTCTTCCAAGCTTCCTGTATGCGGCGCTTGTCAGAGTGCAGCATGTATCGAATTCAAGCCCCTGTCCGATCCTGTTCGGCCCGGAAGCAAGGATTATTACAGCATCCTCTCCAAGTGCTTCTCCCTCATCCTCCTCACCGTATGTGAGATAGCAGTATGGAGTCTTAGCCTCCGTCTCTCCTGCACATGTGTCAACATAGTGGGATACTGCATCGATATGGAATGGAAGGCTTTCATTTCCAGTCAGCTCTGATATCCTCTTATCACTCATTCCATTCATTTTTGCCTTTTTATAGATGTCCATATCCAGTGGAACGGAAGAGAGTTCATGATCGAGCTCAGCCTGCTCTTTCAGTGCCTGGAGGAAGTATATGTCATATCCTGTCTCATCACTAAGCCTAGCAAGATCTCCATAGCCTTCCTTAATAAGAGTATAGAGGGAAAGGAATCTCATAGGATGTGCTGATCTTGAGAGTGTCTCGACATCATATTTGCTTCTGTCAAGCTCAACGATGCCTTCCAGTTTCTGCTCCGATGACCTGAAAGCCTTGTTGAGTGCTTCATTGAGGGTCCTTCCAAGAGCCAGGGCTTCACCAACACTTCTCATCTGTGTTCCCAGTGCCGATGCCGGAAGAGGGAATTTCTCAAGTTCGAAGCGTGGAACCTTCACAGCCACATAGTCAAGGGCTGGTTCAAAACAGCTGACGCTCTCTCCTGTGATCTCATTCAGTATCTCGCTCAAGGTATAGCCGACTGCAAGCTTTGCAGAGATGCGTGCAATAGGGTAGCCTGTGGCTTTTGAGGCCAGTGCTGAGGATCTTGATACGCGGGGATTCATCTCTATTACGATCATCCTTTTATGGTCTGGAGAGACTGCAAACTGCACGTTTGATCCTCCGCAGTCAACACCAACTGCTCTCAGGATATCAATTGAGGCGCTCCTCATCTTCTGGTACTCATCATCCGTCAGTGTCTGGATAGGTGCAACCGTAATGCTGTCGCCCGTATGCACTCCCATCGGATCTATGTTTTCTATGGAGCATACGATAATTGCATTGTCATCCCTGTCACGCATGACTTCCATCTCAAACTCCCTCCATCCGATAAGGGATTCCTCCAAAAGGATTTCCCCCACAGGGCTTATTTCAAGTGCATTCTCAACCAATGGAATGAACTCTTCTTCTGTCTTGGCAATTGCCCCTCCCATTCCTCCCAGGGTGAACGATGGTCTTATGATCAGTGGCAGTCCTATCTCTTTCTTGACTTTGAGTGCCTCATCAACAGAGTGTGCGATTCCGCTTCTTGCGCTCTCAAGACCAAGGGATGTCATGATATCCTTGAATTTCCCCCTGTCCTCAGCCCGTTCAATCGCCTCAGCACTTGCTCCGATGACCTTCACCCCGTATTTCTCGAGTATTCCTCTCTTCTTCAGCTCCATTGTGAGGTTAAGGGCAGTCTGTCCTCCCATCGTGGAAAGTACTGCATCCGGAGCTGCCTGTTCAAATATCTTCTCTATGTATTCAGGTGTCAGTGGTTCCATGAAAATATGGTCAGCAAGGCCTGGTGTTGTCATTACTGTTGCCGGATTAGGGTTTATCAGGGATACTTCATACCCTTCCTCTTTCAGGGCCCTTACTGCCTGCACCCCGGAATAATCGAATTCGCATGCCTGTCCGATTACTATCGGGCCGCTTCCAATTACAAGTATGTGGCTTATATCTGTCCTCTTCATCAGTCTGCCTTCTCCTTAAAGAAATCGAACAGCCAGAGTGCATCTTCCGGCCCCGGTGCTGCTTCCGGATGGAACTGTACGGAGTAAACTCTTTTCTCCCTGTCATAGAGCCCCTCAACTGTGCCGTCGTTTGCGTTTCTCATCCAGACCCTCACTCCCTCAGGAAGGCTCTTCTCATCACTCATGAAGCCATGGTTCTGTGCTGTGACAAATGTCCTGCCACTGTCCATATCCTTTACCGGCTGGTTTGACCCATGATGGCCGAACTTCATTTTCACTGTCCTGCCTCCCAGGGCAAGCGTGATGATCTGGTGGCCAAGGCATATTCCTTCAACAGGGATCCTGCCGATGCATCCCCTTGCCATTTTTACAGCATCCTTCAGCAGTGCCGGATCTCCTGGCCCGTTTGAGAGGAAGAGGCAGTCAGGCTTCAGGTCAAGGACTTCTTCTGCCGTTGTTGAAGCCTTCATCAGCGTAACTGCGATATTCCTTTTATAGAAATTCTCTATTATTGATCTCTTTATTCCATAGTCCACAAGGACAAAGTGCTTCTCAGGTGCAGAAGGAGGTGCTGTCCTTCCTTCTCCCAATGACGGGTTATGGATATTTTCCCTTACGCTTACGGTGTCTATCAGGTCAATATCAGTGATTGACGGATATGCTTTAAGCTTTTCTTCAGCTTTCGCCCTGTCTTGCTCATAAAAGAGTATTCCATTCTGGCTCCCATGTTCCCTGAGGTGTATTGTGAGTGCCCTTGTATCCACGCCTTCAAGGGCAGGGATTCCCTCTTTTTTAAGATACTCATCAAGAGAGAGCCTTCCATCCATTACCTTTCCCCTGTACAGCTTCTTTACAATAAGAGCAGCAGCTTTTGCGCTACCGCTCTCTCCGTCAGAAATGGTAATGCCATAGTTCCCGATCATCGGGCTTGTCAGCGTGACTATCTGTCCTTTGTATGAAGGATCTGTCAGAATCTCCTCATAACCTGGAATTCCCGTGTTGAACACTACTTCTGCGCATTCCAGGTTGATATCTGCTCCAAACTGGACGCCAGGAAATTCTTTTCCGTCTTTTAATTTCAATATTGCTTTTCTCATAAGTCCAAACTGTTAGAAGTTTATGGAAATGAAGCAACTATTGCAACGTGCCTGGGAAAAATACACCATTATGCAACAAAAATGTTGCAAAATACCTAAATAGTTCATTAGCCGATTAACGGATCCTGGATTATATTAATGAAGAGGTGAGATTATGAAAGTGATACTGGTAAATGGAAGCAGCCATAAGGATGGCGCTACTGCAAGAATGCTTAAAGAGGTGGAGGATACGCTCAATAAGGAGGGTATAGAGACTGAGAACTTCTTTATTGGAAATGATCCCCTGAGGGACTGCATAGGATGCAGGAAATGCGGAAGCCTTGGTAAATGTGTCTTTGATGATGCCGTGAATGAATTTACAGAGAAGGCAAGAAGTGCCGATGGTTTTGTGTTTGCTTCCCCTGTATACTATGCGCATCCGTCGGGAAGGCTCCTCTCTTTCATGGACAGGGCATTCTACTCAGCAGGAAGCGCATTCCAGCATAAGCCTGCAGCTGCAGTCCTTTCCGCAAGAAGGGCAGGATGCGTTGCCTCCTATGATGTGATTAACAAGTACTTTGGAATAGCATCAATGCCGATTGTGACATCTACGTACTGGAACCAGGGCTTTGGAAACTCCAGGGAGGAGAGTTCACAGGATGAGGAAGGCCTGAATACAATGAGGAATATCGGGCTTAATATGGCATGGCTCTTAAAATGCATAGAATGCGCAAAGAAAAATGGGATTGATGCTCCTGAAAATGGAAAGGCAAGGATGAATTTCATCCGCTGAATTAAGGCTTCCTGATTTATTTTTTGTCACATTAAAGATTTAAATATACAGATATCTTTTTAGGGGTTAGACTTTCTATTAGGAGTAGATATGGAAAGGAAAGTTCTGACCCTGTTGGTTTTACTGTGTTTTTCGCTGTTATCTGTTTTTTCTGCTTCCTATGAATTCGGAGATTCCGGTGTGTCCTTCACATGGGCTCCAATAGATCCACTTTTCAAGGAAAGCAGGGCTTATCCATTCGCAAATAATGTGGCATTCCGCTATATGATAGCCCCTGAGGATACAGACTATCTTCCAACGGATATCCTTGTCGCAGATGGTCCTGATGGAGGCTATAAGGAACTGGCTTTCCGTGATCCAGATGCATCAAACAATACCTACTGGAATCTGAAGACTGCAGTGAATGCAGGGCTTTTCAGGTTCGCCTGGGATAACTACCTGAAGGCGGAAATGTATCTTCATGGAGGGCTAAATACGGTATTTGGTGCGTATGGAGGTGTTGATGTCCTTGGGTTTGATGGATTTTACGGGGCAGGTGCATCTCTCAGCATTTTTGATATCGTGACACTGCGTTTTGGTTTCCATCATTTCTCTGGGCACTGGGGTGATGAGGCTCTCAACGATTTCTATGCAAGGACTGAAAGTAAAGAGTACAGCGGCCTTACTGAATACACAAGGAATAATTCATGGCTCCTCGATATCTCAATAAAACCAGTGAAGTACTTCAGGATTCTTGCTGAGATCGAGATTCCTCAGCATGTTGGCTGGATCCGTCCGGCTGCCCATGTTCCTGCAGATACCATCAAGAATACATCAGAGGAGAGCCCTGATTACGGCCTTCCTCTTTCTGGATACATATACAGCCAGGAAGGGATAGAAGGAAGGAACAATGATTCATATCCTGATTCATACAAGGCGCTGCGTATAGGAATAGGGGCTGAAGGCGAGATTCTAATTCCGACAGTAGGCCTGGCATACATTGCGCTTGATATGCAGTTCCATCAGGATGGCAAGATTAATCTGGAAACGCTTGAATATGAAGAGGACAGGCCCTGGGATTTTGAATATACGGTAGCTCTGGGCCTAAGCCTGGAAGCCCAGGAGAATCTTCCTGAATGCACAATTGAGCTTTCTTACCATGAGGGCAGGTTCCCGCTTCTTAACTACTTCTTCCAGAAATCCAGGTATTTCTCTGCAGGAATACTCTTAACACTTTAGGATGGTAGCCTATGAAGAAGGTTTTTAGCATATTCATTGTGCTTTTTGTGCTGACTGGATCATTATTTGCTGAGTTTACTTTTTCTTTTGGACCGCATGATCCTTACTATAATCCGAAGACTCTGGATCCCTATGGCTTTGATGGTTCAAAGATCAGGGTTTTCTATATGACTGGAAGCAATCATGAGGGAAACAACATGATGATAGAGAATTCCAGCCTGCCTGCTTCTGATCCTGATCACTATCAGATAATTGACTACAGGGATTTCAATGATGACTATAACCTGATGCTGAATATGCGGCTTTCTGCCGGGGCTTCTGTCCTGCGTTTCGGCTGGCCTGGATACGTCATGGCTGATCTGGCCCTGCAGGGACTTCTCAATTCCGTTTTCGTCCTTGCGGGAGGAACTGATACCCTGGGGTTTGACGGCTCACTCTTCTTTGGAGGTGAGCTCCGTCTTTTTGACATGGTTACGCTGAGGGCTGGCTTGAGGCATTATTCAGGACATGTAGGGGATGAGATTCTAAATGATGCCATGAGAACGCTTGGACGCACTGACTGGGGTCCTGTGGATTATGTAAGGGATAACATGATTGAGCTCAGTGTCGGCTATGACGGCATAAAGTACTTTGATGCATGGTTTTCGTTCATAATGCCGAATCCAGGTATGTGGTGGTCCCCATATTTCCATCAGCCGGACTGGATCCATACAACGACAGACAATCCTCAGTACACCAGCGAACGCAATCCTGAACAGTGGGATGTAAGGGGTCCTTATGGGAATGGCTATGGAGGCTATATCCTCCAGCTTGATCTGAACGGGCGCTATCCGTTTCTTGGAAGGTATGAGGTCTATGGCTCTGTCAATCTCAAGTTCCATCAGGACGGGATGACAAACCATACGCTCACTGCTGACGATGACAGGGAGACTTGGGAAACTGAGTTCTCCGCAGCCCTTGGCTTCACATTCATGAACGCTGTTGACAATCTTGACCTGTCTTTTGAGCTTTCATACCACAATGGGCGGTTCCCGCTGCTGAACTTCTTCTGGAAAAGGGTTGAGTACGTATCATTTGCAATTGCCATCAAATGATGGATGTACCCTGCTTGATGGGCATGAGGCTGCTTTTTCCTTAGCAGCCTCACCCTGCAGATCTCAGCTTTCGAGATATTTCTTCACATCCTGGCCATGTGTGGCTGTATTCACTTTTGCATATGCCTTCTCAACCTTTCCCTCTTCATCAATGATGTAAGTGATCCTTATGGTTCCTACGCTTTTCTTTCCATAGAGGACTTTCTCTCCCCATGCGCCGTACTCCTGCATCACTTCATGATCTGGATCAGAGAGAAGAGTGAAGTTCAGGTTCTGCTTCTCAATGAACTTCTTATGTGATTCCACACTGTCCCTGCTAACTCCAAGTATTACTGCATTATGCCCTTCCAGGCTCTCTTTTGCATCGCGGAGTGAACATGCCTCCTTTGTGCATCCTGGCGTGTTGTCCTTCGGGTAGAAATACAGTATCACTTTCTTTCCCCTGTAGTCGCTGAGCTTCCTTTCGTTTCCGTCCTGATCCCTTAATGTGAAATCAGGAGCTGCTGATCCTGCTTCTAGCATTATGTTGTTTCTCCTATATCATTATTTTACCAGGAATGGGGACTAAGATGAAAGATCATGGCTCTTTCCCTGTAAGAAGGCTATAGGTACGTTCCTCAATAGGGATCAGGGTAACATTATCCAACGGACAACGGCGAGGCCATATATGTGAAGGCAGCCGGTTCGCACAGGGAAACAGTCCCTTTTTGTAAGCACACTTACCTTTCCTGGATTCCCGATTGCCCTGGCAAAGAAGCTCCAGATTGCTCTTCAGCATCAAGATCTCATAGTCATTTAAATTGATTTCAGGTTGGAAATTATTTTGCTGTAAGGAATTAATATTTAGTTAGTGTTCATTATAAAATAAAGGCAACAGCTTTTTCTGCCATTGCCTTATTCTCTATTTATCTCCATTGTTAAAGCGTTCGTCCCAGTCTTTCTCCTTGTCGAACATATCGCTTTCCATTTCTTCCACTTTCCTTTTCAGCTCTTCATATTCCCTCTTGAGGTCCTCAGTGCTCTTTTCCTCAAACACTGCATCCTCAACATCAGCTTTCTTCCTGCTTTTCCTCTGGGAAAACGATCTTGGCTCATAAGAGGATATTACATCATCCTCAGTCTGCATTGGCAGGATCAATGCCAGAAGAAGATATATGATGAGGCCTGGAAAGATTGAAGTGAAAATCATTATGAGAAATACTATCAATCTTGTTTCCTTTACCGGGAGATCCCTCCATTCTGCAAAACCTGCAACTACTCCAAACACCTCACCACGTGGCGATCTCGTCCATCTCTTAGTCATCTTTCCTTCCTTCTTTTCTCTCTTTCATTATGAGGTCGATGTTCTCAATCCTCTTTTCAAGGTCCCTTATCCCTTTCTCAAGGTCTTCCCGTGTAATTCCCTCTTTGCCCATTTCATTTAGATCCTTTCCGAAGGTATTATCACTCTTTGAGGAAAATGATCTTGAATAGGTTCCTGGAGCATATCCATGTTCCATCTCTGCCTTCCTCAGTGCAGCCTCAATTTTCATTTTCTTGACTTTTGTCTCACTGATTATCCCTGCTATGCTTACGACAGTCACAAAAGCGAATACCACTGCCACTATTCCGATTACCTGCTGCATGCTCATTTCCCTATTTTCTTTTTAAGTTCTTCCAGCTCTTTATCAATTTCATCGCTGTTCTCTAAATCCCTGAATTTTTCCTCTGCAGATTTCTCTTCCCTGCTGAGGTCATTCCAGCTGGTCATCCTGTCTATCTTCTCTTCCATTGCGTCGAAATGGTCCTGAGTTTTTTTCCTCATGGCCTCATTTGCTTTCCTTTCCATTTCTGCGCGCTCTTTTTTCTCTTTTAGCGTCCTGAGCTTGTCATTTGTCTCTTTCAGCTTTTTCTCAAGTGTGGCTATCTCATTTTTTGCTTCCTCAACAGCTGCCATGTTGTCTTTCAGCTCTTCCATGATCTTTGCTGCCTCGGTCTCTGTATTCTTCTTTTCCACCAGAGCTTCCCTTGCAAGGTCTTCCCTTCCTTTGCTGATGGCAAGCATTGCCCTGTTCTCCCACCTGTCATAGGCTTTCTTCACTTCATCAAGCTTCTTCTCTTTACGTATTCCTTCTGCCATCAGGGAAGCACAGTTGCTTTTCAGCTCTATAAGGGTGTCTTCCATCTCCTGCACCATCAGGCGGAGCATCTTCTCCGGGTCCTCTGCCTTGTCCAGTATGGCATTTATGTTTGAATTGACTATGTCCTTGAATCTAGAAAATATTCCCATAATTCACCTCAAAAATTACTTAGCAAAATACATGCCAACTTTATTTTGTTTTGCTAACTTGTTCAAATGCATAAAAATATACTTACTTCACATACAGCTGCCATATGCTATTTCTGGTTAATTTAACCAATTGTGGTTATTTTAGCCTGACTATTGCAGAGTTTTTTGTGTACTATTATCTTATGAGCACACTAGATAGGGATTTTAATGGCATTGGGGAATCTGAGGCATATCTTGAGTTCCAGGCAAAACTCAGCCGGGTTGCAAAAATAAACCGTCCTGTCCTTCTGATCGGAGAACGGGGAACCGGAAAGGAGATAAGTGCAAGGAGAATCCATTACCTCTCTGAGAGGTGGCAGGGGCCTCTTGTCACTGTCAACTGTGCCTCCCTTCCTCCATCCCTGATTGAATCTGAGCTCTTCGGCTACGAAAAAGGTGCTTTCACAGGTGCTGTCTCCACCAGGAAAGGAAGGTTTGAAGAGGCCCAGGGTGGAACTCTCTTTTTAGATGAGATCGGACTTATACCAATGGAAGTGCAGGAGAAGATACTGCGTGTTGTGGAGTATGGAACATACGAAAGGGTCGGATCTTCCATAACGCATGAGACCGACGTAAGAATTGTAGGTGCAACAAATGCTGACCTGAAAAAGATGGCAGAAGAGGGGAAGTTCAAGCAGGATCTGCTTGACAGGCTTTCCTTTGAAGTCCTTTTCCTTCCACCGCTAAGGAAGCGGGAAGGGGACATAATGCTTCTTGCTGATTTCTTTGCCTCAAAAATGGCTTTTGAATGCGGACTGCAGGAAAAACCCGTGTTTTCTGATGCAGCTGCTGAGAAACTCAGGAATTACATGTGGCCTGGAAATGTGAGAGAGCTGAAAAATGTTGTAGAGCGTGCCGTATACAGATCAGGAAACGGAGTGATCGATGATATAGACTTTGACCCATTCAGAAATCCATATGCGGATGCTTCAAAAGAGGAGACAGCAGAAGGTAAGGTCGCAGCAAGAGAATTCTTTTATGAGCTGAAGGATTTTGAAAAAGCTGAAGAGGATCTGGATATACTGTTCCTCTCCCGTGCCCTGGATCAGGGAAAGGGAAATCAGAAGGTTGCGGCAGAGAGCCTGAACCTTACATATGATCAGTTCCGAGGTCTTTACAGGAAATATAAAGACAGGCTCAAATGAGTGGAAAATGCTGATTATCATGCGATATTTAGTAGATGTTAATTCTAACTATTCTTATTTCGGAATAATATAAATAAAATGATTTTATTGTTCCTTTTTTTTGAGTGGGATCATGCTCCTGATTTCTTGGAACCTCTGGCTTTCTATAGAGCTGGTTTTTTTTAGGCGTTTTCGGCCTTATCCTGGATAAGGCATGAAGATCCACTCCATTTCTGCTCTAAATTGTTTTTTATTAGTCCATAGCTGTCAAGCATAAGAAAAAGAAATTTAGAAATATCATTTCTTCTGCTGATTGAATTTATCTTAAAAAAGTGGGGAAGCAAAGAATTTCTTCAAACATGAAGTCATGACAAAATACACCTTAAGAGGAGTTGAGTTTTTCAAAGAGCATTGCTATCCTAAAGTTGGAGTAATTTAGGAAGGGCCATCAGCAGAGTTCAGGAAAAAAACTGCAATCGATGGCCTCTATTTTTGCCTCTTTGAGTTTTCTTCTCAGAACATTGACCGGTGTCGGAGAATAAAGCTCTCCCTTTTTCAGAAGTGTCC
>CASFJV010000050.1 GCA_949295125.1 uncultured Spirochaetales bacterium | reverse complement strand
GGAAATGAGAAAGGTGCAATGCTTACGCATAAGAACCTTGTATCCAATGTGTACCAGGCAGCAAACGGAAGGGGAGTTGACCAGACTGACGTGCTTTATGCCCTTCTTCCTCTTCACCATTCATACTGCTGCACAGCCGTTCTGCTTGAGACTGTAAGGCATGGTGCTGAATGCCTGTTCGGGCACGGTATCGTAGTTTCCAGGATGATAGCAGACCTGAAGATGGGAAAGGTCACAGTATTCATGGGAATACCTCTTCTTTACAACAAGGTCATTGCGGGCATATTTGCAAAAGTGAAGGAAAAAGGCGCCCTCACGTATGGCCTGATCAAAACACTCATGGCATTCAATGGATTCTGCAAGAAGGCATTCGGCAAGGCACCACTGAGGGGATTTTTCAACAAGAAGATCCTTTCCCAGGTAGGACTGGACAATTCCAAAGTCCTCATTTGCGGAGCTGGCCCACTGAGCCCGAAAGTATTCAAGCAGTACCAGCAGCTTGGCCTGAACTTCCTTCAGGGATACGGGCTGACAGAAACAAGCCCTATCGTAACGCTGAATCCTCCAGAGCACTTCAAGGTTGATTCCATCGGAAGGATCCTTCCTTTCATCGATGTGAAGATCGCAGATAAGGACAGCGAAGGAGTTGGAGAAATCAGGGTCAAGGGCCCTAATGCATGCCTTGGCTACTACAAGGATGAGGAGAACACGAAGGAGCTTTTCGATGAGGAAGGCTACCTCAAGACCGGAGATCTCGGGTATGTGGACAGCGAGAATTACGTATACCTGAAGGGAAGGAAGAAGAACATCATCGTTACAGAGGGTGGAAAGAACGTGTTCCCTGAGGAGATTGAGGACATGTTCCAGCTTTACGGCGAGGTTGAGCAGATCCTGATAAGGGGCTTCCAGCAGAAGAAGGATGTTCCATGTGAATGCATTGAGGCAGTAATCTACCCAAACAAGGATTTCTATAAGGATAAGGGAATGGATGCTGAGGCAGTCAGGAAGGATATCGAGAGGATCATCAGCGAAGTGAACAAGGACCTTGTCGGCTACAAGAAGATTGAAAAGCTTACAATAGTAGATGAGCCTATGGAAATGACAACCACGAAAAAGATCAAGAGGGCAACAGTTAAAGCCTGAGAGATTGCATCAATACGAGAAAGAACCCCTTTAGGCCGGAGCATCCTGCTGAAAGGGGTTTCTTCATCTTCTTTCATCAATGCCTCTTTTTCAATTACCGCGATTCGTATTAAATTGAGTACTATGAAAACACTTATCAAGAACGCATTAGTTATCCCTATGACAGAGGATAATTACTATTTCAGGGGCGACATCCTCCTAAGTGATGGAAAAATCGGAAAAATAGGTAAAAGCATAAAAGCAGATGCAGATGAGGTCATTGATGCTTCTTCCATGATAGCACTTCCAGCTTTCATCAATGCCCATACACATCTTGCAATGGTGCTGATGAGGAATTACAAGGACGATAAGAAAAACCTACAGGACTGGCTTGCCGAGATATTCCCCATAGAAGACAAGCTTAATGAGGATGATATCCTGAAGGCATCCAGGCTTGGCATTGCCGAACTTGTTAAAGGCGGGTGCACAACATTCCTCGATATGTACTTCATGGCCCATGAAACAGTAAAGGCAGTAAAGGAAGCCGGGATAAACGCCTCCCTCGGACTGACTGTAGTCGGTGATGGCAAAAGCACTGAGGAGCGCTATGAGAATAGGCTTCCACTGATGGAAAAAGAGCGTGGCGATTATAAAAGGATAGTATTCAATGCAGCACCTCATGCAATATACACAACAGAAGAAGAGAGCTACAGGATGCTGAAGGAAATCGCAGAAAAGGACGGAATGGCAATCCACACGCACATATCTGAAACAAGGAAGGAAGTTGAAGATTCATTGAGGGAACATGGCAAGACTCCCCTTCTCTATCTTGATTCAATCGATGCCATTTCTAAAGGCAACATGATACTTGCCCATGGCGTGCACCTGACAGATGAAGAGCTCAGGATCGTGAAGGAGAAAAAGCTTTCAGTAGTCAACAATCCTGCAAGCAACATGAAGCTTATATCAGGGGCGCTGGATGTTCAGAAACTCATTGATATGGGAATAAATGTTGCATTGGGCACAGATGGAGCTAGCAGCAACAACAGCCTCAACATGCTAAAGGAGATCAATATCGCAGCCTTGTCTGCATCCTTGAAAGCCGGAGTTCCTGTAAATGCATATGATGTTCTGAAAATGGCTACAGTAAACGGTGCAAAAGCCCTTCACCTTGATTACAGGCTGGGAACAATAGAAGAAGGCAAGGATGCCGACATCGTTCTGATAAGCACTGAAGATGTCAATATGAATCCGCTGAACAATCCGTTTTCAGCTGTTGTCTACTCTGCCACAAATAAGGATATCAAGGCAGTGTTTTCCTTAGGACGGAAGGTAGCAGAGAATGGGAAGATAACATATGCAGATGAAAAAGCCATGATAAGGGATGTGAACGCTGCATTCTCTGATATTGCCAGGAGGTAGGATGTTTTTCGTTGATAAGGATATCTATGCAGAAAGGCTTGAAGAAAAATCAAGGATAAAGGTGATTGCGAATGATAAGGATCTGATGCTTTTCCACCTCTACTTTGAATCAGGCGGCATAGAAAAGGCACAGTGCCATAAGGAAAGCCAGGCAACATACATAATCTCCGGCCGTTTTGAGTACAATCTTGACGGGGAAACGAGGGTGCTTACAGCAGGAGACAGCGTCTATATACCAGCAAACACCCTGCATTCAATGGTCTGCCTTGAAAAGGGAGAGACGCTGAATGCACTGACTCCGGCAAGAAAGGATTTCGAGTTCTGATTCCAATTTAAAAAGGAAAAGCCTCCCAGGTGGGAGGCAAACGAGATTAATAGATATCATTTCTTCTTGAGATACTTGATTGAGTCAAGAGAAACAGCTGCGATAATGATTACACCCTTGAAAACGAACTGAAGGTTAGTATCAATTCCAAGGAATGTCAGGCAGTATGTGAGGCCTGTGAATATGATAACGCCGATAGCAGCTCCGCTTATCTTTCCGATACCTCCGTTGAAGGAAATTCCTCCAACTACACAGGCAGCTATTGCATCCATCTCATATCCCTGTCCTGTACCTGCAGATGCATTTGCCCTGAATGCTTCGAGGAATGATCCGCAGCCATAGAAGATACCGGCCATGATGAATACGTACATAGTTACCTTGAATACTGATATTCCAGATACTGCAGCAGCTTCACTGTTTCCGCCAACTGCGTACATATTCTTTCCGAATGTGGTCTTGTTCCAGATGATCCAGGCTACGATCACAGCGATAAGTGCCGGTATGATGAGCTTCGGGAATGTGATGAATTCCCCGTTGATGACTCCAAGCTCCCACCTTCCTCCAATGAGGTTCCTTATCTGTGAGTCAATAGAACCGACAGGAGTTCCAGTCGTTCCATAGAACAGTGTTCCATAGATTATAAGCTGGGTGGCCATTGTGGAGATGAACGGGTGCATCTTCAGCTTTGCCGCAAAGAAACCGGAGAAAGCAGAGAACAGGCTGCATAGGAGAACAGAGAGCAGCAGGCTCATGAGTACCCTTACAAGCATTGGAATTCCTGAGAAATCCCACGGTCCCATTCCAAAGAACGTAACAATATTCATTCCCGGATGCAGGATAAGGCCGGTCACAACTGAACCGAGGGCTACCATTCGCCCTACAGAAAGGTCCGTACCAGCCAAGAGGATAAGGCCTGCAACGCCAAGGGCATAGAACATCCTTGTTGAGCTCTGCTCAAGGATTGTGAAGATGTTTGAAAGAGTCAGCAGGTTTCCATTTCCCTTGATCGGAGCAACTATGATGCATACGATGAAGAAAATGATGATGGCTATATAGAGGCCGTTTGACAGGAAGAACTGCTTTGCATCGAAATTAAGGACGAAATGCTTGTATTTGAGCATCATGTTCTCACCGAAGTTAGTCTTTCCATTCCTTAATTCCCTGTTCTTCTGCACATGGTCAACATATGCCTGGTTCTTGGCAGCCTTTGCCTTGTCTATTTCCCTCTTAT
Source organism: uncultured Spirochaetales bacterium (assembly GCA_949295125.1). Taxonomy (GTDB): domain Bacteria; phylum Spirochaetota; class Spirochaetia; order Sphaerochaetales; family Sphaerochaetaceae; genus Ornithospirochaeta. Next base: position 18,758 of record CASFJV010000050.1, on the reverse strand, counting down.
AGCGGCTCTTGGCGTCAAAAAGTGCGCTTTTCAGCTCATAGGATGCAATCTCAAGCTCGCTCTTGAGGTTCTGGGGATCAGAAACCGTATTATGGATGTTCTTCTTCCTTTCTTCTGCATCAGCCTTGATCTGCACAACTTCCTTTTCATAGTATTCCTTTGCCTTGGCCATGCGAGAATTCTGGTACTCCGTAACTTCCTTCTCGATCTCTTTAGCCTTGGAATTGACAAAAGCAACTGCTTCCTTGCTAAGTGCTGCAATCTCAGCCTTATTCTTCTCTTCTACAGCTTTTGCCTTTTCTATTTCTGCCTCTAAAGCCCTGATCCTTGATGCTTTTTCGCCCTCATCCATCAGCTTGTTCTTTTTCAGGGCCACAATTTCGAGGCGGCAGTCAGAAATCCTGGTTACTCCGTCCTTCCTCAGTGCCCTGAGGCGCTCTGAATATTCTTGAACTTTCTTATCTTCCTCAATGGAAGCAATAATCTTCTTATCTGCCATACTTCCTCCTACAGATATTTAGCAGAGAGTCTTAATAGCTCTTCCTGGTTAGTCTCTTTTGTATTTACGATTCCAGCTAGGCGGTGATTGCTCATGACAGCGATCCTGTTTGTGATTCCCAGGATCTCAGGCATCTCAGAAGAGACAACTATGATTGTCTTGCCTTCTTTTGCCATCTGTATGATGAGCTGGTATATCTCATATTTTGCACCTACATCAATACCGCGGGTCGGCTCATCCATCAGGAAGATATCTGGACTGCGCTCCATCCACTTTCCAATAATAACCTTCTGCTGGTTTCCTCCTGAGAGTGCTGAAATCAGCTGTTCAGGGGATACGCACTTTGTATTCATGACCTCGATTTCCCTCTTTGCAGCTTCTGTCATCTTATGGTTCGAAAGAAGCCTTGCCTTCTTATAGGATTCAAGGTTCGTGATAACAGTATTGAACTTGATGGTATCCTTGCCGAACATTCCATTCAGCTTCCTCTCTTCAGTAACAAGCGCAAAAGAATGGTCCATTGCATCCTTGCTGCTCTTGAAGTGAAGTTTCTTGTCCCCTACTATTATGTTTCCGCTTGCAATTGTCCTGATTCCAAAGAGCGTCTCCAATAGCTCGCTCCTTCCAGCTCCCACAAGGCCGTAAAGGCCGAAGATCTCACCTTTTTTTACAGTGAATGATATATCCTGGAGAACCGGATCGAATTTTGTGTTCAGATGCTCTACGTGCAGGAAATCTTCTCCTGGATTATTGTCAACATCAGGATATCTCTTATCAAGGGAGCGTCCTACCATGGCTGCAATCAGCTCGTTCATGTTCGTGTCTTTGGTGGACTTCTTGAATATCATCTTACCGTCCCTGAGAACGGCGACATCATCACAGATTTCAAAAATCTCATCCATCTTGTGTGAGATGTATACGAAAGATACCCCCTGCTTTTTCAGGTTATTGACAATTGAGAATAGCTTTTTGACTTCCCTTTCCGTGAGTGAGCTCGTAGGCTCATCAAGAACGATGAGCTTTGCATTGTAACTTACAGCTTTTGCTATTTCAACCATCTGGCGCTGAGAGACGCTCATCGTCCTCATAACCGTCTTTGGGTTCACATTCATGCTTAACTGGGCAAAGAGCTTATTGCTCTCCTTGAGCATTCTTGCCTCGTCTACTATTCCAAACCGTGTAGGATAACGGCCAAGGAAGAGGTTATCCTGTACGGTGCGGTCGAGACACTGCTGCAATTCCTGGTGCACCATCGCAACTCCATTTTCGAGTGCATCCTTAGGATCCCTGAAATCTATTGGCTTTCCAAACAGGGAAATCTGTCCTTCATCTTTGGCATAGATACCGAAAAGGCACTTCATCATCGTGCTCTTTCCTGCACCATTTTCACCCATAAGACCACAGACAGTTCCTTCCTCAACGGTCAGATTGATTCCGTCAAGAACCTTGTTTTTCGCAAATGATTTCGAAAGGTTCTTTATTTCAAGTACTGTCTTTCCACTCATTGTTTTCCCTTTTTGATAATATTTACTTTCTTAATAGAATAAATGGCGGAAGAAGTCCTCCCGCCACTCTGAATTTGGCATTGGCCAAGCTTTTAGTACTGAAGCCTTGAAAGGTAGTCAGCACCGCTGTTTGTTCTAACCATGTTGATAGCAAATGCATCGTAGTTGCTTGTATTTGTGAATCTATCAAGACATGATCCTTCGTTCTGTCCGTCTCCCTGTACGATGTTGAGATCGATGTTCATAAGTGGAGCATAGTATCTCAGGGCAGGTACGTAAGAAGATGAGAGGAAGTTATCTGCTGAGTTGTAAACAGTAAGGAGAACTCTCTTTGTAGGAGCATCTGTCTGCTTGATACCGGCATCTCTTGTTCCTTCTGTGTACTGTGTCCAGTTAGAAGAATTTACGCCTGTATTCTGTGCAAGAAGTGCCTTTGTCTCTGGCAGGTATACCATCTCTGCAGAAATCTGGTTGCCGTACTGGTCTGGTTCTGTAATACCCTTTGTCCAGACGTCTTCACCTGTAAGTCCGTCAAGAAGGTTCCTGAGAACCTGGAGAGTTCCTGCTGCCTGAGCGTCTACGTTCTGGGAAACTGTTCCAGTAAGTGTGCCAGCTCCGATAGCTTCAATAGCATCAGCATTAGCATCATAACCGAAGATAGGAACGCCAGCTGGGTAGTTGGATGCCTGGAGACAGCCCATTGCCATACCGTCGTTGTTTGATACTACCATGTCAATCTGGTTGCCGAACCTTGTTGCCCATCCGCTCATTGCGTCTGTTGCAGCATTGGCATTCCATGTTGAACCATCTGTACCAGTCATTGCCCTTCCCTCGAGCTCTACAACCTTCATTGTTGTTCCGCCAACATTTGCGCTTCCTTCCTGTACGCTGCCTGGATCTGTTGAGCCGTTCCATGTTCCGAGAGCCTTCCTGATACCCTCTGTCCTTGCTCTGGAGTCATTGTGTCCAACATCTCCGATGCAGAGAACATATCCGATAATTCCATCGCCGTTGCGGTCGATAACAGCTGGATCTGCAGTTGCAAGGTAATCAACAATAAGCTGTCCCTGTACTGCTCCACCACCTGCTGCATCGAATCCAACATAGAATGTGGAATCATTCCAATTCATTGTTGTCATATCGATCTCGCCAGATACTGGATCTGATGGCTGCCTGTTGTAGAATACTACTGGTTTATCTGCATTGCGTACTGGAGCTGCTGTTTCTGCTGCAGCTGCTGAACCTGCGCTTTCATTTGAACCACCTGCAAATGCAAATGATCCGACAATTACCATAACCAACATGGCAATAAGGACTTTTTTCATTTATTCCTCCTTTGTGATTGAATAGGCAGTTGCCTATATATCTAAATTAGAACATTGCATATTTCATAATGCAAGAAAAAAGTTGACTGAAAACCAAAAATTAGCCTAAAACTGCTTTTTTCAGTTACATTTAAGGTTACTGAGAAAATAAAAATGGTGACATCCGCATGCCACCATGTAATTTCTTAAATAAGTACGATCTTAGCGTATCTCTTCTTTCCGCTCTTAAGCAGGAATGAGCCATCGCTTGCCGCATCTGCGGCCTTGAATGCTGTCTTGGGATCGCTTACCTTGATTCCGTTGACCTCCGCTCCGCCCTGGGTGACGATACGCCTTGCCACGCCGTTTGAAGCAGTGAGACCGGAGAGTGTGAACATGTTAAGCACTCCCATGCCTTCCTCAGGCCACTCCTCTTTCCTCACTTCCTTTGCAGGGACATTTGACATGTCTCCGCCGCTGGAAAAGAGCGCTTTTGCGGCACTCAAAGCCTTCTCTGCTTCCTCTTCTCCATGAATGATCTTCGTAACTTCATATGCAAGCTTTTCCTTTGCTTCATTTATGTTCCTTGCAGGATCAGAATATGTGGCAATCTCATCAAGGCTCATGAATGTGAAGATCTTCATGAATTTCTCCACATCGGCATCCGCTACGTTTCTCCAGTACTGGTAGAAGTCATATGGGCTGTACATCTCAGGATCAAGGAATACTGCACCCTTTTCACTCTTACCCATCTTCTTTCCATCGCTTCTCATGATCAGGTTGAACGTAAGGCCAAAACACTCAGGGCCTCCCATCCTGTCAATCAGGTCAATTCCTGCAACTATATTTCCCCACTGGTCTGCCCCTCCGATCTGCAGGCGGCATCCGGTAAGCTTATTAAGCATATAGAAATCGTAGGACTGAAGGAGCTGGTAGTTGAATTCAATGACTGACAGTCCCCTCTCAAGGCGCTGCTTCACACCCTCGAAAGTAAGCATTCTGTTCACTGAGAAATACTTTCCGATGTCCCTGAGGAACTGGATGTAATTCAGGTCAATGAGCCAGTCAGCATTATTCATCATCCTGGCCTTTCCGTGCCCCTTTGCGGGAGTCTCAGAAAAGTCAACAACAGAAGACAGCTGGCCTTTTATTGCCTCCACATTGCTCTGGATTTCCTCAACAGAGAGAATCTTCCTCATCTCTGTCTTTCCTGACGGATCTCCGATCATGCCGGTTCCGCCACCGACCAATGCAATCGGGTTATTTCCAGCTTCCTGCAGGTGGTGCATGGCAAAGAATGGAACGATATGGCCTACGTGGAGGGATCTTCCAGTCGGATCCACTCCACAGTAGAATGTTACGCTTTCCCTGTCCATCAGGTCAGACAGCTGGTCAAGGGCAGTGCAGTCCTTGACAAAGCCACGGTCATAGAGAACTTTCAGCCCCTTGTTCACTTTGCTACCCTCTTATAGTCCCTGTTTGCCTGTCTTACGAACTCTGTGACCTTATCTGCGCTGATTCTCTCCTGCTGCATTGAATCACGGAAACGGACTGTTACCGTATGGTCTTCAAGGGTCTGGTAATCAACAGTGATACAGTATGGAGTGCCAATTTCATCCTGCCTCCTGTACCTCCTGCCCACAGCTCCGCTCTGGTCATAGAATGTCTTGAAGTCTGACCTGAGGCTATGCTCAAGCCTTGATGCATACTCAGCAAGCCCATCCTTCTTCACAAGAGGAAGGACAGCTACTTCAACAGGAGCAATCTGAGGATGGAAATGGAGAACGGTTCTTGTATCCCCTTCCGGAGTAAGCTCCTCATCATAGGCATCGCTGAGTGCCATAAGGACATTCCTTGTAAGGCCTGCCGATGTCTCAACAACATATGGGATATACCTCTCGTTGGTATCCGGATCGAGGTATGTGAGATCCTTTCCGCTGAATTTCTGATGCTGGGTAAGGTCATAGTCCGTCCTTGAGTGAACACCCTCAAGCTCCTGCCAGCCCATCGGGAAGAGGAACTGTATGTCATATGCATCCTTTGCATAGAATGCCAGCTCATCCGGCCCATGCTGATGCCATCTCAGGCTTTCTGGATTGATTCCCATCTTATGGTAGAACTTCATTCTCTCTTCTCTCCAGTACGGGAACCACTCATCCTCAGTGCCCGGCTTGCAGAAGAACTGCATCTCCATCTGCTCAAACTCGCAGGAGCGGAAGATGAAATTCTTTGTCGTGATCTCATTCCTGAAGCTCTTTCCAATCTGTGCAATGCCAAAAGGAAGCTTTACGCGGCTGGACTGAAGCACGTTCTTGAAATCGACATAGATTCCCTGTGCAGTCTCTGGCCTTAAGTATACTACGGAAGCGTTATCTGAATTGGCTCCGATATGAGTCTGGAACATCAGGTTGAAATTCCTTGGCTCTGTGAAGCTGTCCTTATTGCCACATACAGGGCATGGCTTGGTAAGATCTATCTGGTCTGCACGGAAACGGCTCTTGCAGCACTTGCAGTCAACCATCGGATCTGTGAAGTTAGACACATGGCCAGATGCCTCCCATACGCGTGGATGCATAAGGATTGATGCATCAAGGCCTACGATGTTGTCATGCAGCTGAGTCATCTCCTTCCACCAGAAATCCCTGATATTGTTCTTGAGCTCCACTCCCATTGGACCGTAGTCATATGCGCCGTTAAGGCCACCATAGATCTCGCTGGACTGGAATATGAAACCACGCCTCCTGCAAAGAGATACGATTTTATCCATTGTTACTTCTGCCATCTTACTTCTCCTTGATAAATTCTTTTGCCCTTTCAAGCCTTCTCTTTGCCTCATCCAGCCCCAAAAGGCTTATTGAGTCAAACAGAGGCAGTGATACCTGGCTGTTTGTAATGGCAACCCTTATGGGCTGGAACACGCCATTGACCTTTATTTCCAGTTCAGAAGAGAGGGCACAGAGCTCTTCCTCGATCTTCTCATCAGCCTTTCCTTCCTCAAGTCCCTTAAAGAGGATGTCTCCACCCCTTTCGAGTGCTTTTCTTGTTTTTTCAATGTCTGATCCCTTTGCAATGTACATCTCAGGATCTTCAACAGGCTCGTCAACAAAGAGGAATTTGGAAAGATCCACTATGTCTGAAATGACCTTCATCCTCTCCTTGGCAGGCTTTACGAGCTTTCTTACCTTCTCTTCTTCCTCAGCTGTCGGAGTGCTGCTTATATAGCCGGCCTTGATCAGGTATGGCATCATAAGCGATGCAATCCTTCCATCATCTGCCATCCTGATGTACTGGCTGTTGAACCAGTCCAGTTTCTTATAATCGAACTTTCCAGGATTCTTGTGGATATTCTCCATCCTGAAGCATTTCTCAAGCTGCTCTTTTGAAAGGAACTCCGTTGAGCCATCAAGTGACCAGCCAACAAGAGTCACATAATTGATGATTGCCTCTGGAAGGTAGCCCTTTTCCCTGAATTCCCTTACAGCTGTAGATCCATGGCGCTTTGAAAGCTTCTGTCCATCCTTTCCCATTACCATCGGCAGATGGCAGTATGTCGGGACCTCCCAGCCGAATGCCTGGTAAAGAAGCACATGAAGCGGTCCTGAAGGAATCCACTCCTGAGCCCTCATGATATGTGTGATGCCCATTAAATGGTCATCAATCACATTTGCAAGGTGATAAGTCGGAAACCCGTCACTTTTAAGAAGTATCGGATCTGGAGAGATATCCTTATTTTTCCTTGTTATATCCCCCATGATCACATCATGGAATGTGGTCTTGCCCTCAGTTGGGACTTTCAGCCTGATAACAGGCTTTATGCCCTTCTTCTCAAGCTCTGCCCTCTCTTCTTCAGTCAGGTTTGCACAGTGCCTGTCATAGCCCTGGTATTCACTCTTTGTCCTGACCTGCTCTTCCCTTAAGGCCTCAAGGCGCTCTGGGGTGCAGTAGCAGTAATATGCCTTGCCCTCTTTTACGAGCTGTTCTGCATATTTCTTGTAGATATCAAAACGCTCTGACTGGATATACGGCCCATAAGGTCCGCCGACTACGGGACCTTCGTCCCATTTGATTCCAAGCCAGTCAAGTGTCGAATATAGGTCCTCAAGGGATTCATCGCTGTAGCGTTCCCTGTCGGTATCCTCTACCCTCAGAATGAATTTGCCTCCGCTGGATCTTGCGAAGAAATAGTTGAATAAGGCGGTACGTATTCCGCCAATGTGCTGAAGCCCAGTTGGAGACGGGGCATAACGAACACGGACATCCATAAAAATAACTCCCTAATATCAATTATTCCACGTGGAAAGTGGCTTTTGTTATAGTATGTTTTTTTCCGTTTTTGCACAAGGAAAAAGACCTGAAATAAGGATGATTCTGGATCCATCCTATGCCTGCTGTGGAAGGCCTGAACTGTAGGACCTTGGAAGATCCAGGAAACTGTGGGCCTCTCTCAGCATCTCAAGCTCTGCTTTTTCGCTCTTGTCATAGACCATGTAGTGCGTCGCGCCTTTTATGAGCTTCTTGTTCTTTATATGCTCAAGAACTCTTGGGCTGTATGAGCAAAGGGGATCCTTATCGCCATAGAGGACAAGATAGCGGTCGTTATCATTAAAGAGGGGGGAAGCCTTATCCATTGCCTCATAAAGGTCCAGAAGCTGCGTCGGATAGAGTTTTGACCAGTATTCTGATCCGTAGTATCCATCATCGCAGGGTGCATCCGGATAATGAAGGTGGTAGCCAGGATCGCTTTCCCACGGAATATCCAGGACTGTACCAGCTTTCCTCAGTTTCCTGAGCTCCGCCTTATTCACAGGATGTTTCATTCTTATTGCAGGAGCTGCAAGGACAGCCCTTTTAAGACGGTTATTGTCAGCAAGGGCTATCAGGTCACACCCCATTGAGTGTCCGAAAGCATAAACTTCCTCATACTCAACGCTCAGTTCTGTTATTGCATTCTCCACAAGGCCAAGCCAGTCAGAAAGGGAGGATGACCTGAAATCCTTTCCGCTTGTTCCCATTCCAGGAAGGCGCGGAACATAGACATCGAAAAATGATGTGTACATGAGCTCTGCAATGCTTACCATCTCTCCCGGGTAGCCGCCATAGCCATGCACAACCAGAAGTGCCCTGTAAAAGTTATGGGTCAAAGAAAAGCTTCTTCCGCTGCTCCTTGGCTCTGATGTATCCTGGTAGAGCCCGTTATACCAGGTGGAAGGTACTGAATATATCACCAGGAAGCCTCCTCAAAAAGATTGAGCAAGTCTATTCTGCATCTTACTCCTGTCTTGCTGAATATATTTGCAATATGGTTATTGACCGTATTCACGCTGATATTCAGGTTCGCCCCTATTTCCTTGTTTGTAAGCCCTGTCTTTATGAGCCTTATTATCTCAAACTCCCTATCTGTGATATGGAATTTCTCAATGATCTCTTCGGCAAGCTCATTTTTCTCGCTTACTATCTGCTCATCCTTCTTCTCAGTCCTCTTTTCCTGGTTGTCAATTGCAACAAAGAGGAATACAAGGAGCATTATGAAGTAAAGCAGCGCAACCAGGGGAAGGGCTGCCGGGGCAAAGGAAGGGAAGAACACGGAAAGGATGAAAAGCGGGATGGAAGCCGCAGAGACGCTCGTTATTGCTATGGAAACCGCCTTGACGCTCATCCTGTCGGTTTTCCTGAAGTTTATTGACATCAGCACTATTGCATAGATGATGACAAGGGAAAACATCAGGTACTGCATAAATACAAAGGAAAGCGATTCCTCAAAAACCGCAGAAAAGATATAGAATGCTGCAAAAGATGCAGTAATCAGGGAAAACAGGACCTTCTCATATGCAGGCATCGGCCTGGCAATTACCCAGTTTATGAAAAGTGGGATGAAGATTATGAGGAATCCGACATCAACATGGAAAAGGATATCCCAGATATAGCGTATGGCAGTCATTGCTGCAGACGGTTCAAAAAGGTAAGAGAACTGCACAATTGCATAACTGAACACTACACCAAGAAGTGTCGAAGCAAATACGATAAGGAACTTCGACCATTTTAAAGAGGCCTTCCGCCCCCATATTATTGCGAGCGAAAGGTCCATCGAAGATATCGAAATTGCAAGAATGCAGATAATCAATGTGAGTGCTTGCATTACTTGAATGCCTTCTGGTTGTGGCTCATATCTGCCTTGCCGCAGACAGTCTGGATGCACTCATCAAACTCTGGCATTGTTACTGCCTCAATGCCTGTCTGGATCTTTGCAATGTCATTGTAATTCCTTGCATTGAGATCAGCCTGTGCGTGACGGCTGAAAAGCTGAAGGTGAAGGTTAAGTCCAGCTGTAAGCAGGAATTCAGGTGTCATCTCAAAGCCCTTAATAGCGCTCTTTACCCTGTTCCTGATTGCCTCCGCATCAGTTACCAGTGCCCCAAGAGGGCCAAGGTGGAGGGCGAACCATATCTCAAAGCATGGCGAGAAGTAGCACAGCCTGATCTTTTTCCTCTCAGCATATTCCTTCATCTCAATGAGCGTATCCTTATCACAGCCTACTTCATCAGTTCCGAAAAGCGTCCATACATACTGGTACTTTCCTGCAAGCTTCCTTGCCCCTGTTATGTCGATAAGCTGTTTAAGGCTAAGCCCTTCCTTTCCAGCCCACTCAACAGTCAGGTTCATGTAGCGGCAATCCTTTCTCATCTGGTTAAAGTAGATGCTCTCCGCTTTCGTAGCAGTCACAAGGAGAATTGTGCCTTTGGCTTCTGTAATGTTTTTCTTTCTCTTTGCCATTTTAGTTCTCCTCCTTATTCTCATCATCCTCTTCTACAGGACTTCCGTCATGCACGAAGTAGAAATCACTGGTTACAGGCAGAGCACCGAAGGCACCCTGGAGATAGCGGTTGTAATTGGTACTCCTGCTCCTTCCCTTGAAATCTGAAAGGCTGTAGAAAACAGTGCTTGATTCATTATCCTTCTGTGCAAACCAGATGGCATCCTTCCTCAGCAGCCCTTCCTTCAAAAGTGATGGGTTGCAGTCAACAACAAGCATCTGGCTCTGCTTGTTGCAGGATTCGAAGATCTCTACAAGATGGCACAGCACATCTGGATGCAGAAGCTGCCCGAAATCATCAATAAGAAGCACCTTCTCAGATACGAAGCTCTGGAAGAATGCGATTCCAATTGCAACTAGCCTCCTTAGAGACAGGCTTTCCATCAGGAATGAATTTGAGTATCCGTCAACTTTCTTGTCGTTGACATATACGTGGGTGAATACAACGCTTCTTGTTCCATCCTCTTTTTCCCTGACGCTGACACGCCTTATATCCGTGATATCAAGTGCCCAGAGGTAGTTGACGAGCATGTCTCCCCAGCCTGGATGCTTTTTCAGTGCATCTGCTACGAACTGCTCAGCCTGTGTTCCAACACCCATAGGAAGGATGTTCAGAGTGTTCTTGAACCATGAATAGATCTCGCCGCTTGTCAGGCCGCCAGATAATGCGCTTTCGCTGAGGAATGTGCGTGCCGGGCTGAGATTTTTTGCAGCCCTTTTCTTATCTCCTCGGTAGAGCTTTCCGAACCTGTAATCATATCCGTCATCCCCTTCAGCCTTCTTTCTCTCAAACATCAGCTTCTTGGAACCATTGACGATATAATACAGGGATTCCTCAAATACCATCTCCTTATTTGCCTTGAGCGTATAGCGTCCGATGATGGTAGGCTTTTCCTCATTGCCCTCCTCACCTTTCTCAAGGAGCACATCCACGCTGATTGTTGCCGGCGTCATTTTATCAAGGCCATAGGCAAATACTGTTCCAGAAAGACTGGATGCCAGTGGATTCTCAATCTCTCTTGGGGATAATACAATCCTCCTAAGTACCTCGAGGGCTCTCACGAACGAGCTCTTACCTGCTCCGTTCGGACCGATAACGGCACTTGTCTTTATCAGGTTTATCTTTTCATTGACAGCGATAACCTTAGCAGGATCTAAACGGTTATCTTTAACTGCTTCAAAGCTGATTGTCTGACAAGACTTGACCGATTTGAAGTTTTCAATAGTCATGCTCAGCAGCATCCAACTACCTCCTTAAGATGACGGGCCATCCGGCTCATCTTGCTCATAATATCTTGATGGCTTGATATCATCTCTGCCAAATCTATAATATCATCCATCCTTCCGTGTGAATCGGAAGCAAGGATATCTACTATACCACGCTCTGCATACTCCTTAGCCTTCCCTTCCCTCTTGAGGGCCTTTGCGTTCACCTGCAGAAGGTATCCCCTTTCCTTCATCTCACCTACAATCGGGGACTCAGGGGTGAGCCACTTATAGCGCTCAATATGTGCTATCACAGGCTTTATCGGAGACATAGCTTCAAGTTTCTCCATAAAGCATGGCGGCGCATAGTCAACAGGAAATTCAACCAGGTAGTATTCGCCAATAATTGGAATCCCTTTGATCTTCTCCTGATCCGAGAGGTAGATTTCACTTCCAAGTGCTGCATAAAGCCCCTCTTCCTCCGCCATAGCCCTCGCTTTTTCCCATGCAGGCCTTATGGATGGAACATCCGTTCTTACATACGGGTCATAAAGATGGGGAGTAAATGCAACCCCGGAAATGCCGCACTCCCTGTAGAGCCTGAAATACTGCCTTAAGCCATCCCATCTGACAAAGCCATCATCAAGTTCTGGTAAGATATGAGAGTGAATATCAAAAAGATCCATATAATGGTATTATAGCAGGAAAAATGAATGAAAAAAGCATTTTTCTTTATTTTAAGGCTATCTTTTTCTTGATAGCCTCTAAATAAATTCAATTCATAAAAAAATGAAGGAATATTTCATAATATTCCTCCAAAATTACCTTTTTAAACTTTAATTCAGGCTATTAAAAGAAAAGATTATCAAAAATCACATCAACGTATGTTGATAGAAAGTGTCTCGATATCATCCACCTCCCTTGCAATTTTCAATATCCCGTCATTAGATTCCTTTTCCCTGATTATGATATAAGGGCCGTCATAGTCCTCTGCATGGTCCTTGAGCCATAGGAGGAAACTGGAGATATCCCTTTGAGCTGAGGCACTGGAAATGCCTTCAATGAGTATCAGGGAAAATGATGATGTGCTGATCCATCTCTTGATCTGGCTTATTCCACCATCCAGGCTCTCTGCCCTCTTGAGCATGCAGGATACCTTCACTGGATTTTCTGAGAAAGAGAGGACTGCACTCTTCTTAGATGAAAGAATCTTATCAACATCATCATTGCAATAAAGGAAAATCTTATCCATCTTACCTCCTGAGCGCATCATAGATGCTTACGGATGAAGTGACTTCAGCAGGGCTTGATGCATTTTCCCCTGTCAGCTGCCTCATCGTATCTTCATTGCTCTTTTTTATTTCAAGAAGCCTTTCAAGGAGTGCGGCAACTTCGCCATTTGCCGTACCTTCCTTCACATCCTCAGCTATGGCAATTGCTTTTTCAATATCGCCTGATGCTGCAGCAGTCAAAGCCGCATTATACCCGCTTGGAATGTGTCCAGTCCTTCCGTATATATCCATAAACAGTTCTGATGCGGCCTTGATGTTTCCATCCTTTACCAGTGTGTATGCCGCCTCCGCCTCTTCATTCTTAGGCTTATTTCCCATAAGTGTTATTTCGGCCGTAGTCCTGAGCGGAATAAGCTGGCGCGTGATCTTTGAAAGCGTGGAATCAACCATTCTCCTGAAAGAACGCTCAGGATAATTTGAAAGGAAATTCGGATTTGTAAGCCTGTAGCTGTCACTGTCCTCAATCACAAATGACCTTGATGCAATTATCTTCTCGGTATTCACATCAATGATTGTATAGGAGAGCTTCATCTGGTAATCAGCATCATAGTAGAAATACGTGACATCCACCTCATACTCATTGCCTTTGCTGTCCTCCCTCGTCTCGGTCCTCACTCTGGAGTACAGGTACTCATTGACACTCATATTATCTATGCGTGGGATAATCACTGCATCTATTCCCCTTTCAAGGAGGCTCTCCCTGCTTGAAAATCCAATTGAGCCAAGATCAAGGATCTTATCTGTCTCCTCAGGAGGAAGCACTGTGAAATACCCGGATGCAGAAAGGGTTTCATAGATCCTTTCTGTTGCATAGTCAGCGATATCATCCTTCAGTCCCCAACTGTAGCTTGAAAGCACATACGGATATCCGTAGCGCGCAAGAGAATCCAGAGTCCTGATATATCTTGATGGACGGGTAAATCCATAGTATGGAACTGTGGATGCAAGGGCAATATTCCTGTGATTTCCCATGTCTATAAGGCTTGGGACCATATACGTTATTCCTACTGACGTCTCACACGAGGAGAGCAGCAGCGCAAGAGCAAGGATAATAAATACTATTTTCTTCAATTTGCACCTCTGCTTATTATTTTTGTGATCCTGAGTGCAGCTAAAAGCGCCTCACCAGGATTGCGGACTGCATTGAAATAGAAAAATGGAAGTCCAAAATAGATTTTCATGTCATCCGAGTGTCCCAGATCGGAGAATGAGAGAACGGCCCTCGCCTCATTTCGGTCGATCAGGCTCCCCTCATTTACGATCATCAGGGGAAGGGAGAGTTTCCTAGAGCATTCAGTAATCCACTCATATTCGATATCACTGCGGTTTTCCCTGACAATGATAAACGGCTTATCCTGCCTGAAAAAGGAATTTGATGTCAGGCTTGCAACGTTTATCAGCATATCCATTATGGTCTCTTTTGTGCATTCAAGCCCTTCTGGATAAGGAAATATCCTATTGCCATCAGAGGCAAGGATCAGGCACTCAAGCACATTAGGGCTTGCTTCCTCCTTAAGATGGCAATACTCCCTTTCATGGCTGCCAAGGCTGAGGAATGAAATGGCGGGAGTGTTCTCTGCAATATGCATCGCCCTGGCAAACTTATCCTGATCAACGGCATAGAAAATCACCCTCTCCCCTGCGGCCATCTCTTCCAGCACCTCTTCATAGCTTGAAACAAGAGCAGAGAAAGGAAGCGCCATCCCGTCTTTCAGGGCAATTCTCCTGGCCCTTTCGAGAGAGCCGATGAATATTATGTTACCCTTATCGGTTTTGAGGATATCAAGCAGCGTCTTAAGGACGATGCTTACATTCTCATCATTTTCATCAAGAACCGTCAGGACCATGTAATCTTTCATATAGGAATATTACCACAATAGTGAAAGAGTGCTAAGATAAATCCATGACATTCTACATAGATGATTTCATAGAAGATGATGAAGAGGAAACAGAAGGGGAAAACCTGGATTATTTTGTCAATCTGAAGGAGCTTGTTGATAACATGGAAGAAGTTGAGAACATCCTTCCAGATGAAGATGATGAGGATCTGGATTTCGATCTATGAAAGCAAAAAAGAATAAAAATTGTATAAATATGCACTCTCTGCATATTGAAAGTTGATAAGTATTAAAATATCATTTTTCCAACATTCTTTTTTTGGAGGCGGAAGAAATGAAAAAGCTACTTGCTCTTTCCTTAATTCTATTGCTTGGCTTTTCTGTTTTTGCAGGCGGTGCAGGCGAATCTGCCCAAGCAGCAGACGGAGAAGAGACTTATTTAATCGGAGTATCAAAACTGATGAGCCATGCAGCACTCGATGCTGTTGAAGAGGGCATGCAGGATTACCTGGCAACAACAGGACTGAATGTCAGGTATGATTTCCAGAATGCAAATGGAGATATCTCGACAAGTGCAACAATCGCACAGCTTTTCAAGGATGAGGGTGTTGATATCGCAGTGGGAATTGCAACACCTACAGCCCAGGCACTTACAAACGTATTTACTGATGTTCCTGTAATCTTTGCAGCTGTAACGGATCCGGTCGATGCAGGACTTGTTCCAACTCTTGAGGGAAACGACACAAACGTATGTGGAGTCTCAGACCTTTCTCCGGTTGAAAGCCAGATCAAGCTCCTGATGGACATTACAGGAGCCAAGACAATTGGAAACATCTATGCATCCGGAGAGGCAAACGGAGTTGCACTGAGGAACATGGCAAAGGAAGCTGTTGAGAAGCTTGGCGGAACATTCGTTGATGCCGCCATCACAAATTCTTCAGAAGTCATGATGGCTGCACAGTCCATCATTGACAGGGTTGATGCCATCTACATTGCAACAGACAATGCAGTTATCTCAGCCCTCTCTGCCGTAGACCAGGTATGTTCAAATGCAGGAAAGCCGCTCTTTTCTTCAGACCCAAGCGGAGTTTCAGGACTTGACTGCCTGATCGCATGGGGATTCAACTACTACTCAATAGGAGTTGCAACAGGACAGGCTATCGAGAGCATCATCAACGGAACACCAGCTGGAAGCATTGGAACCGTAATGCTAACAGATCCTGCAGATTTCGAGCTCTGGTTCAATCTTGATACAGCAGAGAAACTTGGAATCGAAATTCCACAGGAATACCTGGACATGGCAGCCGTTATTATCCAGGATGGCGAACAAATTACAAAATAAATAGCATTTAACTATTGATATAGGCCACGTTTTTGTGGCCTATTATCATTAAATGAGGTTTCATAAATGATAGAAGGTATTTTCGTAGAAGGGTTGATCTTCGCAATAATGGCACTTGGCATCCTGATCAGCTACAGGATTCTTGACCTGGCTGATCTTACCTGTGACGGTTCATACGCAACAGGAGCAGCTGTGGCAACCATGTGCATAGTTAACGGACTTGGCATCGGAGTGGGATTGATCCTTGCATTCCTCGTTGGTGTCCTCTGCGGCATGGTTACATCAACAATCCATACCCGCCTCAGGATCCCCGGGCTTCTTGCATCCATTCTGACAATGACAATGCTTTATTCCATAAATCTCAGGATCCTTGGGAACAGGGCAAATGTTCCAATCCAGAGGGGAATAAGCACACTCTACAGGATATTCCCAAATGCATTCCCGTTCCTTTCCTCTGCTTTGGCATCCCTTGCAGGAACACTTATCTTCGTTCTGGCAGTTAAAATACTTATGGACCTGTTCTTCAGGACTGACCTTGGCCTTGCAATTGGGGCATTGGGCGGAAATGAGCAGGTTGTAATCAGCCAGGGAATGAATCCATCCGTCCTGAAACTGATTGGCCTTGGCCTTTCCAACGGCCTTATCGCACTTTCAGGGGGGCTGCTTGCACAGTACCAGGGCTTTGCTGATGCAAACCTTGGACAGGGAATGGTTGTACAGGGACTTGCAGCAATCATGATTGGAGAATTCCTCTTCTCATCAAACAGGATTTCCCTGATAACCCTGAGATGCATCTTTGGGGCTATCATATATAAGGCCCTCATGTATTTTGGAAGGCGTTATGGCTACCTGATCGGAATCACTCCAAATGACTTCAAGCTCCTTACAGGCATACTTGTAATAATCTCTCTTGCTGTTGCCAAGACAAGGAGTGCAGCAAGCGATGCGGGGGCAAAGAAGAAAGCACTTTTAAAGACACAGGCAAAAGGAGGAGAGAATGCTTAAGATAGAGCACGTCACAAAAGTTTTCTTTCCGGGAACAATAAACGAAAAAGTTGCTCTTGAGGATATCAATCTCTTAGTCAACGAAGGTGATGTCGTATGCGTCATAGGTTCAAACGGATCAGGAAAGTCCACCATGTTCAACATGATTGCAGGAACATTCCCTGTAACCAGCGGGACTATCAGGCTGAAAGACAGGGATATAACCCATCAGAGTGAGCATAAGAGGGCTTTTGAAATTGGAAGGATATTCCAGGATCCGACAAAAGGGACAAGCGCTAATATGTCCATCCAGGATAACCTGATCCTTGCATATAAGAAAGGAATGAGAGGCCTCAGGTTCTCACTCACACCGGAAAAGAAGGATATGTTCAGGGAAATCCTGAAGCCAATACACCTTGAAAACAGGCTCGAGGACAATGTTGGGCTTCTCTCCGGCGGACAGAGGCAGGCACTGACACTTCTCATGGCCACTCTCTCCCACCCTTCCCTCATGCTTCTTGATGAGCACACTGCAGCACTCGATCCGGTAAACGCAGCTACCGTAATGGACCTGACAAAGCATTACATTGAGAAAGATCACCTGACTGCAATGATGGTAACACATAACATGCAGTTTGCCATTGATTACGGCAACAGGCTCATAATGATGGACGAAGGGCACATAATATTTGACATAAAGGGAGAAGACAAGAAGAAACTGACAGTCCAATCCCTTGTAGAGATGTTCAAGGACATAAGGAAGAAAGAGTTCGCAACGGACGAAACGCTTTTGACAACATGATTTGAGGCCTTGGCAAGTCCAAGGCTTTTTCTTTCAGGAAACACTTAAGGCTGAATCAGGAATTATTTAAGATGGAAAGACCTGGCAGCCTCTTTAACTGCAGTCGCTGCTGCATGGAATTTTAGCAGGAATGAGAGCCATATAATCAGATACTGGGAAACAGTGATTAAGCATCCCCACCCTACAGTTTTCTCACAACAGGGGAAAGAAGAAATCCATTCACGGTATGCAAAAGGCATGCAACAAAAATGCTGCCCCATAATGAGGCAGCATCAAGTGTATTACTAGTTTTTATTTTACCTGTCGAATCCGATATTGAATCGGACTGTGAATGCATCAAGACCGTAGTCTCCTGCAGTTGATCCGAACTCCTGCCAGTAATAGGCAAGATCAAGCTTGAGGACATAGAGGTCAATTCCTGCGCCAACTGTCCAGTAGCCCTGGTTCATTCCTCCGCGCACATCGAGGAAGCTGAGAAGCTTTACTTCAGCTCCGAGGCGCAGATGATCCATCCATCCTCTTGTAGAATAATCCCCCTCCTGGAAGAATCCGATGACATCAACAAAGTCTGCAGCAAGGGTTGGCTGGAACAAGCCATTCTCCCACTTCCAGCCAAGTCCAAGATCCATTGTAGGATCAGTCTTGATAGTGAAGTCTTCAGTATCGAAGATGCCGGAAACAGCTTCCATTGGATCACCGTTTGTGAAATCATCGATGGAATATTTATGCATCTTGATTCCAAGGGAACTGTTAAGGAGGTTACGCCCTACAACGCCGATAGAAAATCCGTATGGAAGGTTGACATTAGCTCCAACATTAAGAGGTACATAGTAGCCAAGGGCAATTGGCACGCTTTCAAGAATTGCCATAGGATCCTGGCTTCCATCGCCCTGTTCAATAAGATCAAGTGCTGACTGCACACCAACAAGTCCTGTATAGCCAAGAACGCTTAAGCCACTAGAGACTCCAAGATCAAGGGATGTGTCTGCACCAAGCTCAATCCTTATGCCAAGAGCAGCAAGCATATTTACATTAAGCTCATCAAACAGGCTTGCATCAAGTCCGCCAGCCCCATCTCCAAATGTATGGATCGTATCTTTTACATGCAGGCCAAGGGCAAATCCGCCACCGCCAAGAGTGACGCCAGCCTCAAGCTCAGCAAGCTTTCCCTTTCC
>CASFJV010000049.1 GCA_949295125.1 uncultured Spirochaetales bacterium | reverse complement strand
ATGAGGCATATACCCATCCTGAAGGGTTTAGAGTCACTGTGATGTCCTTGAGCTTTCCAGCAGGATTCCTGTGTATTGCTGCCTTAACCCAGCCAACTCCCTGGACATATATCCTGCTGTTATCAACATCCACCTTTCCCTTCTGGGGGATCCTGAAACTCCTCTTTGAGCGGTGCTTGGACTTGAACTTAGGATACCTTGCATCCCCTCTGAAGAAGGCCTTGAATGCTGAGGATAAATCAGCAGATACGCACTGGAGGCTCTAAAGAGGGGCATCTGTGATCCAGGAATAAGCAGGCTTCAGGGTATGCGCAATAAAGTTGTTGAGATCGAAAGCTGAATGGCTCTCGCCACGTCTTATGTAAGACTTTGAAGAGTAGTCCAGAAGGCGGTTCCAGACAAAGCGGCAGCAACCGATGATGCGGGTCATCTTCTGCATCTCATCATCTGTAGGATAAAGCCTGTAGTGGTACGCCTTCTGCATATATGAAATATAGCATGAATTTGAGATTTCATTTCAAAATCTGAAAAAAAATTCACATTCAGATCCTATGCAAGCATGATGGGTTATCTGTGGAAAATTTTAGATCGGGCAGAGTTTCATGCTTGCAATTGAAAAGCCGGTATATGCGGCTGTAATAAGCATTTCGACTGCATTCGTATTCCCGATAATCCTATTATTTGCCCTAGAAGGCTTCGGACTGGACGGAATCTGGTTCAATTTTGCAGGAACAAACGTTCTTGCCGCAGTTCTGGCTATAATCATTTTTTTAAAGGAGAAAAAGGAAATATTCAGGAAAGACGGCTGACATATTCAACTGGAGGGGAGATCCCCTCCAGATAGTATGCTCAATACCTGAAACCTACAGAAAGGGACGGAGATACATAGAAATCTCCAGCAAATCCGGCCTCCCCTGTATTCAGGCCAACAGAAAGCATATCGTAGCCGATATTGCATCCAATAAGCAGCGCAACTGCATCATTGATGTAATAAGATGCGCCAAGGTATCCTCCGATTCCAAGCTCAAACAGGTCTTCTACAATACTCTCTCCTGCCAGAGACACTCCAATTGCTGCATCAATGGACATAGGGAGAGAAGAGAACATATAGCGGTAGCTTGGGCCAACAAGGATTCCAATAGCCAATGCATCCTCTTTCAGGTTGAAATCTGCATTCACTGATACAAGATAGCCTACAGGGCTGCCATTCACATAGCCGAATGTCTCTGATGCAAATCCGCCTAGATGCATTCCATCCCTGAATTCATAATTGACACCTACACTTGTAAGTCCATCAAAAGATGTGGCATATGCTCCTGCAATAACAGATAGCGAAACCAGCGCAATAATTAAAACTTTCTTCATTTCCTTCTCCTAAATATTCATGCTTCAGAGAGTCGTGAGTTTCTCTCCGGACAGTTTTTCATCACTATAGAGTTCCCTTGGAAGGATGCTGGGATAAGCATGCCACTGCCTGATTGACATTGTTCCCCTGCCTCCAGTAAGGCTGCGGATATTTCCTTTATTATCCCTGAACGTGCCTTCCACCCTGTCATAATCAAGTGTTGCCACCGGATTGTCCGGCACTTTGTGTGTCACGCCCCATGTTGTCACGTTTCCCACATGAGCACGTATTTCATATGTTCCATCCTCAACTTCTATCCTCACGGTGTAGGAAGAAGGAATGAATCCATCGAGCTCCCTTATAAAGGTCCAGTCTTCATGGAATATGCTCATCTTCCCTTCAGGATAATACCTGCCGCTTACAAGGTCATTAACGGCAAGATCCTTCATTCCAAGCCTCATATCGTAGAGTGAGCAGTACATCTCATTGAAGCAGAACCAGCCCCAGTCTTCCCAGCCGCCAAGCTCTGCGGCAGATGAGTCCGTAGCAACATAGCGCTCCCTTATTCCAAATCCTTCAATATCTGTCTCTTCTCCGTCAAAAGAAATCTTTCCAGTGACTTTTCCTGCCCAGTTATAGCCATATGTCACTGAGTGCTGAGTCAGGTATGAGGGCTTTTCACGCCCATACCACAGCGGATTTCCATATGGGATATGGTGCATGTCAGCCTTGTATCTTCCGTCTGGAGAACAGACTGAAAAATGCCAGCTGTGGTCATCAAAACATTCCACCCTGTATTCCTTGGAACAGGAAACATGGATGCTGTGCTCTTTTCTCTCAATCTTGAGTGTTCCAGCTGGATTATGGAGCATCCACTCCCCCTTCATTCCAGGATATCTTCCAATCCTGTATATTGAGGAGGCAAGCTGCTCTGATTTTCCGAAACCTTCAGCAATGTTTATGCTGACAACATCAAGTTTTTCCTGGAAAAGAGATAGTATTGATCCGCCAAGCATATATTCCTTTCCATTGCTGCCCTTAACCGAAAAGCTGTGAAGCCAGTCCAGGAAACCAAACCTTGCGTTTTCAGCAACTCCAGTCCTTGCTTCATCATCAAGTGTCACTTCAGGATTATCAATTCTCATAAAAACTCCTTAAAACATTCAGGCTGCTTCCTTAATGAGTAAAAGCAGGAATTCATTCAGTCCTCAAAACCCTTAACAAGTGGTATCAGGGAAAGCAGCACAGCAATTCCGATAATTCCAGTAACTATGCCAGGAACCATCCTTCCCCAGACCATTGAGAAACACATTCCTACACCGAAAAGCAGTGTTCCGATAATTCCAACCAGGATTATGCCTATCATGCGGAGGGATATCTCAACCGGAGCCTTTCCCGTCATCCTCCTGTAAGCAATAAAAGTAATTAATGCAAGGATTATGCCTATGCAACCAAATACAACTCCCTGCCTGAATGCATTCCATTCAGGAATGAGTGCCATGCACATGCCCAGGGCAAAAAAGAGAATGCTCATCGTTGCAAACACAATGGTAATAAATGTACTTTTCTTCATTTGGACCTCTTTAAATCAACAGTTGTTGTTTTTATCTGTGTTGACTATAATTCATTGGAGGAATAGCATTCCACTACAATAAACAGGACAAGTGTTGAGATAAAGGAAAAATGAATAAAGCAAACAACCAGAGACGAAGGGATACAATTGAAAAAATAGAAAAGGCGTTCATAAGCCTGATCCATGAGAATGACCTTAACCAGATAAGCATCTCCCAGCTATGCAAGAAAGCAGGAATAAACCGGACTACATTCTATTCCTGCTATGACGGCCTTTATGATGTTGCTGACTCAATCAGGAATAAGCTTGAAAGCAACATGAGTGAACTATATAAGGAAGAGATAGAAACAAAAACAAACAGCCACAACTATTTGAAGCTGTTCAGGCACATAAAGGATAACCAGGTTTTCTACAATACCTACTTCAAGCTTGGATATGACAACCAGTACAAAATCTTTGCTTATGACATTGAACTTGCTGAAATGCATTTTGGAAACAGGTTCATAGAATACCATATGGAGTTCTTCAGGGCCGGCATAACAAGGATCATAAAGATGTGGCTTCAAAACGGATGCCGTGAAAGCCCCGAAGATATGGTATCTATCCTGAAAAGTGAATATGAGGGAAGAACAGATTTTGCAGAAAAAGCAGCTGAAAGCGAAGCACCTGACGGAAAATGAGCAAACGGATAATAAATTATTATTATAAAAATAATACAAATTAAATTCTGAATACGGAATGTTATATCTAGGAATTTAAAGCTGTTATCTATTTTGGAAACACTTTATGAAATTCCCCCTTTCCTTTTCCATGCTTTTGTGTGAGAGTGTTAGATAGCATTATTTAAAGGAAGGATAAGGATGAAAACATTTGCTATTGCAGGATGCGGGCACCTTGGGAGTATTATCCGGGATGCATACGGCAGGGACCTGCTTGAAAACTACAAACTGATTGCAGCTTATTCCCTCAGGAAAGAGGATGCGGAAAGGATATGTGAAGGAACTGGAGCAAAAGCATGCCTGAGCATGGATGAAGTAATTGCATTGAAGCCTGATTTCATTATTGAAACAGCATCAATAGCGCTCTTAAAGGAATTTGCAGTTAAAGCGCTTGGGGAAGGGATAAGCATCATACCGCTTTCCATTGGAGCATTTGCAGATGAAGCGTTCAAGGCAGAGGCACTTGAAAAAGCTCAGGCATCCGGGGCCAGGATCCATATTCCATCTGGCGCTGTCGGAGGCTTTGATGTCCTTAATACCATTTCACTCATTGCTAAGGCTAATGGGAAAGCAGTCACAGCAGGGATACATACCCACAAAGGGCCGAATTCACTGAAGAACACACCACTTTATTCAGATGATCTCCAGGATAATGAAAAGAGAGTATTCTCAGGGTCTACAAAGGAAGCCATCGCACTTCTTCCTACAAAAGTCAATGTCGCAGTTGCTTCTGCACTGGCAACAACCGGAGCAGATAAGACAAGATCTGAAATCACAAGTGTTCCGCTCTTCATAGGTGATGACCACTGCATAACAGTTGAGACAGAAGGATTGAAAGCTGTTGTGGATATCTATTCTGCCACCAGCGATATCGCAGCATGGTCTGTTGTTGCACTGATGAGGAACCTTGCATCTGCAATGGTATTCTACTAAGAAGGAGGAAGAGTATGGATAAATTCAGGAAAATCGTTGAAGCCGGCCCTATTGGACTTCAGGACTGGGCTGAAGAAAAACTAAAGGATTATGCTGATGAGATCGTACACTACGACACACTTCCAAAGGATGAGGATGATCTTGCAGAAAGGATCGGAGATGCTGATGCGGTACTTGTGAGGAACCTGCCGCTTGTTCCAGCATCAGTGCTCTCAAGATGCAAAAATCTCAAGTATGTGGGAATGTGCTGTTCCCTATATTCAAAAGAAAGTGCAAATGTGGATATAGACTATGCGGAAAAGCATGGCATAACAGTGTATGGGATCAGGGACTATGGCGATGTGGGAGTTACTGAATTCGTAGTCTACAGCCTCGTAAAGATCCTCCACGGCTACGACAGGAAGCTCTGGCGGTCAAAACCAAAGGAAATAACAGGCCTCAGGATTGGATTTGTCGGATTTGGAACCAGCGGACAGATGACAGCACGCCTTCTGAAAGCAATGGGTGCGAAGATAAGCTACTATGCCAGGAGCGTGAAAGAAGATGCTGAGAAGGAAGGCATGCACTTTATGGCACTTGATGACCTGCTGAAGGAAAATGAAGTAATAATCACATGCCTCAACAAAGGCGTAATACTGCTTCATGAAAGAGAATTCAATCTGCTTGGAAACGGAAAGATCATGATCAACACATCGATAGGACCAGCCAGCGATATGGATGCCCTCAAGGCATGGATAGAAAATGACAGCAATATCTTTGTGGCTGACACTTCAGGTGCTGTTGGAGAGATATATGAAGAAGTGAAGGACAGGGAAAATGTGCTTTGCCCGGATGTATCAGCAGGAATGACGGCAGAAGCATATGACCTGATGAGCAGGAAAGTGCTGGACAACATAGAAAAGGCACTTTCATAGTAAACAAAAAAAGCACTGGAACAGTCTCCAGTGCTTTTTAGTGTTCGCTCAGGCTAGAAGATCCTTAAGTTTTGCAAGCCTTGAGAGCGCCTCTTTAAGCGTTTCCTTGCTCCTTGCAAAATGAAGCCTGATAAGATTATTCACGTTTTCCCTGAAGAAGCTTGAACCAGGGACAGCAGCAACACCGATGTTTTGAACCATCCATTCGCAGAATTCCAGGTCAGACCAGCCATTGAACTGCGGAAGGTCAAGGAAATCCTGGATGTCAACAAGAACAAAGTATGAGCCCTGTGGCACATTGTGCTTTAGCCCAATCTCATCAAGCCCTTTAAGGAAATAATCCCTTTTTTCCGTATACATCTTCTTCAAGTCCTCATAGTAACTGTCTGGAAGTGTCAGTCCGGCAACAGCTGCCTCCTGAAGCGGGGCAGCAGCTCCGACAGTCAGGAAGTCATGTACTTTCTTGGCATTCTCTATCACATTCTCAGGACCAATCAGGTAGCCAAGCCTCCAGCCTGTTATGGAATATGTCTTGGACAGGGAATTGCATGTGATCGTATGGTCAAACATTCCAGGAAGGGATGCGGCTGCAATATGGTGGTATGGCTCATAGACAAGATGCTCATACACTTCATCCGTAACGACAAACGCATCATACTTCAGGGCAAGGTTTCCAATTTGAGTGAGCTCTTCTTCAGAGAACACCTTTCCGCATGGATTTGATGGATTGCATACGATGATTGCCTTTGCTCCGCTTCTGAATCCTTCTTCTATCAGGCTGATATCAAAAGTGTATGAAGGCGGAACGAGAGGAATGTATATTGGCTCAGCTCCGGAAAGAATCGCATCTGCTCCATAGTTTTCATAGAAAGGAGAGAAAACCATTACCTTATCTCCAGGATTGCAGATGGTCATCATGGCAGCAATCATTGCCTCTGTGCCTCCGCATGTGACAACTATTTCCTTTTCTGGATCAATGACCCTTTTGAGTGCCTTTCCTGCCTTTACAGCCAGAGCCTGCCTGAAATTCTCTGCACCGAATGTCACAGAGTACTGGTGAGGTCCTTCATATGCAACCTCACTGAGCCTGTCAAGCAGCTCTTTAGGAGGATCAAAATCAGGAAAGCCCTGAGAAAGGTTGATGCTCCCTTCTTTTGCATCGCTTATCCTTGTCATCCTCCTGATTACAGAATCTGTGAATTTTCCAACTCTATCACTTAGTCTTGGCATTTTTATCTCCTATTCAACTTTTGGAAGGACTGTTGATCCATTAGGGATCACATAGATGCTCTTTCCTTCCAGATCCGCATCAGCCATGAGCTTATCAAGGCTGTCATAAGCCTTTATTCCCATTGGAGCAACAATATCCTTATCGATCGCAGAATACATCAGTATGTTGAATCTGTGCGCCTGCTCACAGTTAAGGAAGAAAATATAGCCGCCAACGGTGAAATTCTCCCTGAGCTCTTTCTCAAAAGTTCCGTTGCAAAGTGGCCTGATCCAGTCAAAGTAATCAGGGCTTCCCCCTCCATTCCTGCCCTCAAGCAAAAGGATCAGCGTTCCGCCATCCTTAAGTGCGGATACCACGTTATCCACGGCTTTTGTTCCCTGGTAAAGCGATTCATCTTTTGGGAAACCGCCACAGCTTGTTACGACAACATCTGCCTTTTCCCTGATAGGAACAGTATAGATCCTCCTGACCTCATCGCATGCCCTGAGCCATGAAGTCTTATAGTCTCCGGAGAAAATCCCTGTCAGGCGGAATTCAGAATCCGTAACAACGCTTATCATGAAAAGGTTTTTCATCATGCCAGCGGCCTCAAGCATGTCCTCATTGAGCGGATTTCCATCCAGGACACCGTTTCCAATTTCAGGATTGGTTATGAATTCCGTCTTATGGAGGCTGTAGGCATGGTTATGCTTGATCGTCTCAAGAGATGAAATACCAGGAAGTATGCTCTTCCTTCCGCCTCCGAATCCTGCCATAACATGGTATGTGGCAGCTCCGAGGCAGATAACAAGATCAGCCTCAGCTGCATCCCTGTTTACGCTGACAGGCGTTTTATAGCTTGTTGTCCCAAGATATACCAGGTCTTCTGCCATGCAGTCGTGGTTTATGACCTTAACCTTGTCATATACCCCGCTGCTGACAATTGTCCTGAGCCCTTCTTCGTCCGATCCGACATGGGTGCCTGTTGCAATCACTATCTCAAGATCCTCATATGCCTTACCGCATTTTTCATGAAGATACTCAACAAGGTATGGAGCAAGCACATCCTGCCTCATCCAAAGCCTGGTCATATCGCTTACGATAATTACGATCTTTCCCGCATCCCTGGCAACAGTGCTCAGAGGAGCACTGTCTATAGGATTGTCGAGGCTTTCATAGAGGGCTTTCCCGATATCCTCAAGGGGTTTTATGCTGTTGCCCTCAATAACAGAAATAACCTGATCGCTATTAAGGCTCAGAGATACCTCTGAGCTGCCATATTTAAAAACATAATCTTTTGTCATTATTTAAAGTACCTTGTTCAAGAAACTGATAAGCCTTGGGCTATGAGGATCATCAAAGAAATCCTTAGCTCTCCTGTCTTCATCAATCCTGCCGCCATCAAGGAATATCACCCTGTCACTGACTTCTCTTGCAAAACGCATTTCATGAGTAACGATGATCATTGTCATGCCGGACTCAGCAAGACTCTTCATGACATCAAGGACTTCCCCGATCATCTCAGGATCAAGGGCACTGGTCGGTTCGTCAAAAAGCATGACTTCAGGATCCATCATCAGAGATCGCATTATAGCAATTCTCTGCTTCTGCCCTCCTGAGAGCTGGGCTGGATAGTAATCTGCCTTGTCCTCTAGGCCAAGCCTCTTGAGAAGCTCCATTGCCTTATCTTCAGCTGCATCCTTTGCCATCTTCTTGATCTTTATGGGTGCTATGGTAAGGTTCTTCATGACATTCATGTTGTTAAAGAGATTGAAGTGCTGGAAAACCATTCCAATCCTTTCCCTTTCCCTGTTGATGTCAACACCCTTTGAACATATGTCAGTACCATCAAATATGATGTTTCCACTCGTTGGAATTTCAAGAAGATTGAGACACCTGAGGAATGTGCTTTTTCCGCCGCCGGAGGGACCTATGATTGAAACAACTTCTTTTTCCTTAAACTCTGTGGATATATCTTTCAGGACTTCGAGATGACCGAAGTTCTTGCATAAATTCCTTACTACTATAATATCATTGCTGTCTGCCATGGCTCATCCTCTTTTCAAGCAGCGCTATCAGGCGGCTGCTTATAAATGTAAGTATAAAATAAATTACTGCAGCTATTGCAAGACATGGAAGACTTCTGTATGTGAGTGCAATTACTCCATTTGTTCCATACATAAGATCGGAAATGCCGATTACAGAAACTATAGAAGACTCCTTGATAACAGTAACAAATTCATTTCCAAGTGCAGGCAGGATGTTTTTAAGTGCCTGGGGAAGGATGACCAGCTTCATCGATTCACCATACTTGAACCCAATGCTCCTGGCGGCCTCCATCTGGCCATCATCCACAGCCTGTATTCCCGATCTTATGACCTCAGCTACATAGGCACAGCTGTTAATGCTCATGGCAACAACACCTGCCATGAAACGGGAAAAATTAGGAATGAATGAAATATCCGGGAATGTGATTCCAACCATCGGAAGCCCATAGAAAATGAACATGAGCTGAACCATGAGAGGAGTTCCGCGCACAAATTCAATGTAAGCTACGGCAATCCACTTCAAGGGCTTGATGCGGCACATCCTCATCATGGCCATCAACGTACCGAAAACTGCCCCCAGCACAACGCTCAGGGCAGCAATTATAAGTGTGTTCCTGACACCATCCAGAAAATAAATTGAATATCTGTCAAGAATGGTTATTATCTGTTCAAAGAATCCCATTAGAGTCCGAGTTCCTTCTGCAGGGCAACAGCATCATCCCATGCTTTCTGATATGAGCCATCGCTGAGGACTCTCTCAATGACCTTGTCTATCTCAGCCTTTAACTCCTCATTTCCTTTTGCAAGCACTACAGACTTACCGAAATTAGCGATCGAGGCATCGAATGTATAATCAGCAACAGTAAGCTTTCCATCACTGGAAGCAACGATTGAATCACCAACAGCTGCATCAACAACAAGGCCTGCGATATTTCCATTCTGGACCTCAAGAGCAAGTTCTGGATACTTTGCAAGCTCAAAAAGCTCTGAATCTGGAAGAGCCTCCCTTATAAGCTGGGACTGGATAGTTCCTCTCTGTGCTCCTACTTTCAGTCCTGCAAGAGATTCGGATGTTGTATAGACTTCCTTGTTTTCTGTCTTTACCACAAGATACTGAAGGCTCTGCTCATATATCGCAGAGAAATCAATAACCTCAGCCCTCTCCGGAGTATTTGTGAAAGCTGCAATTCCGATATCAACCTGGCCAGCCTGGACTGCAGGGATAATGCCGTCAAATGCCATATCAACTATTTCAAGCTCAACTCCAAGCCCATCAGCAATCTGCTGAGCCAGGAACATATCGCATCCGACAATATTGTTGTCAGCATCCCTGAATTCATATGGTGCATACTGAGCTTCAGTACCAACTACAATCTTTCCAGCATTCTTGATCTTCTCCAGGCCTGAAACCTGTTCTTTATCTCCACCAGCAAAAAGCATTGCAGAACATGCAAAAAGCATAAAAGAAACTGCGAAAACCTTAAGTAACTTCTTCATCTTTTTCTCCTCAAGCAACAGATTTATTCTCGTTATGCATTTTTATACACAGATCCACATACTTATGCAATAGTTTTTGAATATTTTCTTGTAAAATTTACCAGTTTTTTGAATTTTTATGCATAAAGATCCTTTTCATCCATAAAAGTACAGCCTAAAACACTTATTGTGCATATCCATACAAGGCTAAAAAAGAAAAGGGACCCCGTCAGGAGTCCCAAAAACACCAGGTGAACAGCAATCAGGATTACACGAACTGTGCTGGATACTGCACTTCTGTGCTTGATACAGCTAATGGCCATACAGTCTTGTACTCTCCATCCTTGATCTGTGCGATGGCAACAGATGCATAAAGGTTGTTCTGAGTATGAGCCTGTCCATCAACTTCCATGTCACCGAACTTGATGCGGTCATAAGGAAGGATGATTTCCGGTCCGTTAGGGAATGATCCCTGGATATCCATTGAAGCAAGAGCGTCCCTTACAGCTTTTCTGTCTGTTGAACCAGCCTGCTCGAATGCAGTCTTAAGAATCCAGATAGCTGTGAAGGATTCTGCAGAGTGCCCATTCATGTCAACACCATACTTTTCCTTGAATGCAGCGTTGATTTCCTGTCCCTTTGTGAGGTCTGGGTTCCACTCAACGACAGATGCGATGCCGTTTGAGATGCCTTCTGTTGCAGGAATATAGCTAGGATCTGCAAATCCGTTAGCCTTTGCAACTACTACAGGTGGCTCATAGCCCTGCTCCTTAAGAGTCTTTGTGAACAGGATGGCATCGTTGATATAGCTCTCACAGAGAACTGCATCAGGATTTGCAGCCTTTACTGCAAGGACTTCTGATGTAAGGTCTGTAGCTCCGCTTGAGTACTGCACTTCAGCTACGATCTCCATTCCATACTTTGGAGCAAAGATCCTTGAGCATCTGATAAGCTCCTGTCCGATATTTGAGTTATCAGCAAAGATGGCGATCTTTGTTATCGGTGTTCCCCTCTGCTCTCCAAGATCCTGCAGGTACATGAACTGGTTCTCTACATAGATTGAGTTCATTGGGCACATCCTGAAGAAGTACTGGAAACCGAATGTAGAAAGGTTGTCAACAGTTGAGATAGCTGTGATCTCAGGGATCTGGTACTGCTCACATACCTGTGCAACGATCTGTGTGATTGTTGACTGGTGGCAGCCAAGAATTGCCTTTACTCCATCCTGTGTGATGAGGCGTTCTGCAACTGACCTTCCAACTTTCGGATCACCCTGAGTATCACCTCTTACGATCTCAATTGGACGTCCGTTAACACCCCCCTGCTCGTTAATCATTTCAACAGCGAAATCCACACCGCGCATGATGTTTGTTCCGATTGCAGCATTTGTTCCACTGAGAGCATACATTGCACCAATCTTTATTGGAGCGTCAGCACTCTCTTCTGCTGTCTCAGATCCGCCATTTGCGAATACGAATGCCATTGATAGCAATAAAACTAAAGCAATTGAAAGAAATTTTTTCATTCTCTCCTCCTATTTTTATATGCCAAGATATGCTTTCTTGACATGTTCATTCGCTTTAAGCTCACTTGATGTCCCTTCAAGTGTTATGCGGCCGTTTTCAACTACATAGCCCCTGTCAGCCATCCTGAGAGCCTTTGTGATATCCTGCTCTACAAGTATTACAGAAATTCCCTGTTCCTTAGCCATTGAGTGGGCAACCTGGAGGATGTCATCAACAATGTTCGGAGCAAGCCCTAAGGACGGCTCGTCAAGGATCAGGAGCTTGGGAAGCCCGATAAGAGCCCTTCCTACAGCAACCATCTGCTGCTCCCCTCCAGAAAGAGTTCCTGCAGCCTGGCCTTTCCTCTCCTTGAGCTTTGGGAACCATCTGTAGACAAACTCCAGCGATTCACTGAGCTTCTCCTTTGTCTCTTTGCTGTATGCTCCCATCTCAAGGTTTTCATATACGCTCATCTCGGTAAAAAGCTGCCTTCCCTCCGGAACCTGCACAATGCCATGGTCCAGGATTGCCCTGCTGCTTTTCCCTGCAAGCTGCTCACCATCAAAGATGACAGAGCCAGAGCGTGGTTTTATCATGCCGGTAATTGTTCTGACAAGTGTTGTCTTTCCAGCTCCGTTTGACCCAAGGATGGCAACAACCTCCCCATCCCTTACCTCAAATGATGCATCCCATATGATCTGGACATTGCCATAACCTGATGAAAGTTTTTCTACTTTAAGCATTCTCCCCTCCTTTTCCAAGGTATACTTCCATGACATATGGATCGTTCATCACCTGATGAGGCGTTCCTTCTGCAATCTTTTCCCCATGGTGGAGTACGATGACATGCTCGCAAAGGCTTACGACAGCCTTCATGATATGCTCTATCAGGAAGATCGTTACTCCTGAATCATTTATTTTCCTTATCAGGTCAATTGCAGCTTCCGTTTCAGTAGGATTGAGTCCAGCCATTACCTCATCGAGAAACAGCATTTCAGGTTTCGTTGCTAGGGCCCTGGCCATTTCAAGCCTTTTCTGGTCTGGAGTTCCCATATCCTTGGCAAGCACCTTTCTCTTTTCATAAAGGCCGGTGAAATTAAGCACATCAAGAGCGATCTCACGTGCTTCCTTCAGGGATTTGGCTCCATAGCGGCCGAAATATGCGCTTGGCACTACATTGTCCACTACAGGAAGGTTTCCAAGTGGCTTCATAATCTGGAATGTGCGTGCAATGCCCATATTCGTATAATCATATGGATGGCAGTGTGTTATCTCCTTTCCCTTATAGAAGATCTTCCCTTCTGATGGCGGGTAATAGCCGCAGATCATGTTGAATGTCGTGCTCTTTCCTGCACCGTTTGGACCGATCATTCCGGTAATTGCACCTTCCTTTATCTGGAAGGAAACATCAGATACAGCCCTCAGTCCCTTGAAATTCTTTGTGATGCCCTGAACTTCAATAATTGGATTTTCCATGTGCTACACCTCCTCGTCTGCTTCGCTCTTTTTCAGGATCTTCTGATCCACAAATGCCTTCAGCCTGCTGTTTGAAAGCCAGCCAAGAAGCCCTACCGGACGGAAACGGATGACAACAAGAAGGACAACTGCATAGAGAATCAGGTTTATGCCGGGAAGTATTGCGCCAAATTCATTCCTCAGGAACTCAGAAAGCGTAATCAGGATTGCACCTCCAACCAGCGGACCTTCAACGAATGCAGCTCCTCCGACAATTGCTGGAAGGACAAATTCTACGGAATATGACTGCAGCATGAGATCCGGATCGATGTACCTGTTGTAGTATGCATAGAAGCTTCCAACCATGGCAGCGATCATTGAACTTACAATGAGGGCATATACCTTATACTTCATCGGCTTGATTCCAATGGCTGAGGCAACATCCTCATCTTCCCTTATGGTCCTTAAGGCAAACCCGAACTTTGATTTGCTGATTTTCCTCATAACAAGGTACACGCCTATGATCATCACAAGTCCGATATAGTAATATGGGGCTTTTCCCATGAACCTGAACTCTGCAAATGATTCTGCACCGAAAGGAAGGGAGATTCCTGTGGCCTTTCCAGCGAAATCCCAGTTGATTACGAACTGCCTTATCGTCTCTCCGAATGCAATGGAAACAAGGGTGAAGTACGGCCCCTTAAGAAGGAAGCACGGATAGAACACGATGCCGGCAAGCCCTCCTACGATCAGCATCGAAAGCAGCATGCTCAGCCATGGGTTCATCCCGGCCTTTGTCACGAAAAGCGCTGCTACATATGCTCCAAGGCCCATGTATGCGGCATGCCCCAGTGAGTTCTGCCCTGTCATTCCGCCAAGCAGGTTCCATGCCATAGACATAGTAGAAGTGTAGAAAATGAGAATGAATACGTTCATGATGTATGGCTTTCCTGACAGCACTAACGGCAGGAGTGCAAGTACAAGAAGAAGTACAGCGACAGCCAGCATCTTTCTTTTCCTGTAAGTAGTCATTGTGCTTAATTTCATCTTATCTTCTCCTCAGCTTGATCACCTGGCGGACAACCAGGATGACGATAAACGTCACGAATACGGTCAGGTCCCTGTATGTCGGACCAACTATCAGGGAACTGAGAGTCTCGAGCAGCCCCAAAAAGATTCCTGCAAAGAAAGCTCCCTGTATGGAACCGAATCCTCCAACAACTACGACGATCAGCGCCTTGAAGCTGAATGATGCGCCTACCATCGGGTAAACCATGTAGAAGAGAGTGAGAAGAGCTCCGGCAATGCCTGCCAGTGCACAGCCAAGGCCATAAGTGATGATGTAGATCCTCTTTGCGTTGATTCCAACAACTTCAGCTCCAATCGGGTTCTGGGATACAGCCCTGATCTTCTTTCCTGTTGATGTGTACTTCAGGAACCAGAAGAGTGCGACTGTTACGATGATGAGTCCAATGAAACTGATCATCTTGGGCAGTGACATGGATACAGGTCCAAGGTGGATTGTCTCCGTGCTGTATGATGTTGTAATCGTCCTGTAGTTCGGACTGAAGATTACAAGCGCGAGATTCTGGAAGAGCATTCCAAGGCCTACAGTCAGGAACAGAAGGTTCGTGAAGCTCTTGGTCCCAAGAGACGGAGTAATAAGGGTATGCTGTATCAAAGCCCCAAGGCCGAACATGCATATTACAACTAACGGAATGGAAACATATGGATCCAGTCCCAGGTACTTATTGAAAACAAATGTAAGGTACATTCCTATCATCAGCATCTCGCCATGACAGAAATTGATGATCTTCATAACGCCGAATATGATATTCTGCCCCATTCCCATCAGCGAATAGAATCCTCCGATGAGAAGGCCATTGACGCAGGCTTGTAAGAATATTTCCAATGTACACCTCCCAACGTGTCCGTTTTCTCATGGGAAGCATTTGCCGTCAACAATAATGATAAGAAGAGCAAAAAATTATAGGTTTATAGCAAAATCCTCATAAAAAGCATGAATATTTATACACTTTAAAATTGGCTTTTCCTACTCTATAATTAGTTAGAAATGCGATTTGGAAAACTTGTTTCAGCTCTGGCGATTCTGCTTTTTCTATCCGTTCCGGCATACTCCGGAGGAACATATCTGCGCCTGGCTCTTTACTCAGGGGCTGAGCATCCCCATGCAAAGGCATCCTCATATATGGCAAAGATACTTGAGAGGAAAAGCAATGGGGAAATCCAGATGGAAATCAGGACTTCAGATGACATGAACTCACCAGAGTCAATGCTTGAGCAGCTCTCTTTTGGAGGGATTGCAGCCGCACTGGCTGATGCTGACATCCTGATGGATTATTATCCACAGCTGAGGAGCCTGATCTCATCATATGATGATGTATACAGAAATTACGATGAGATAGCAGATTACCTCTATAGCAACGGCCTGATTGTCCTTGCATGCTATGAAAACAGGACTAGGGCACTTTTTTCTCTGAGCCAGGCTGGACTGAGGTATAAGGGCTCAACGATCGGGGTCGTTGGAGGGCATTACTACCAGAGGAAAGCTAGTGAGCTGGGTTCAAGGTCACGGGCAATTTCCCTTAATGATTCTGCGGCTCTTCTTTCAGACTACAGCATAGAGGCTGTCGAAGCTCCGATAGTGGATTTCTCATTCACTGATGCATACCAATTCACAAAAAGCGTTTACATCCTCAATGACAGGGAACTGCCAAGCCTTATGCTGATGAATAAGCACGTCTTCAACAAGATGGGAAAGGATGAACAGGATATCGTAAGGGAAGCTGCAAAGCTCTCAAGCTATTATGCAAATGCACTTGTAAGGCGTTTTGAGGAAACG
Organism: uncultured Spirochaetales bacterium; assembly: GCA_949295125.1. Classification (GTDB taxonomy): domain Bacteria; phylum Spirochaetota; class Spirochaetia; order Sphaerochaetales; family Sphaerochaetaceae; genus Ornithospirochaeta. The sequence goes on along the minus strand of CASFJV010000049.1, from coordinate 42,704 downwards.
CTCCTGACAAGCCTTAACAGGGAAAAGAAGGTAATAAATGGCTGAAAAACGGTTCATGTTCTCAATTTCCGCACTTATAACCATAACCCTTGCGCTCCTTTTAGTCTTCTTTTCGCTTTTTTCCCTTTTCTCCCAGCTGAACAGGCTCAACAGCTACAGCCTGCAGAGCAGGAACGCAGAGACATTCGTGGCAATAGAAAACCTGAAGAATGCAATAATTGAGAGCCAGGGGACATTCAGCGACTACCTCAATACGAAAAACACCTATAAACTGATTGATTACCATAAGGCAACGAATGAAGCAGAGAATGCCGTAAGGCGCATAGAAGAACTTATTGATGGAAATGTAAAGGCATTATTCAGCATCTCTGCAATAAAGGAAAGCTTTGCCTCATACCTGAGAAAGTGTGATTCAACACTCGAGAACTTCGGATTGTCACAGACGCAGTATTACAGGCTCAAGCAGGAGGCAGACAGGATTGCTGCATATATAGGGCTTTACACAGATGAGCTGCTTTCCCTTGTGATAGAGAGCAATACAGAAGCCCTGGCAAGGGATGCAGAGTCCTACTCCCTCTTCATCGCCATCAATTTCGCAGTGCTGATCTCTTTTGCCCTTATCCTCATTGCCATAATCTACATCTTCTCACGCCATATAAGCAGACCGCTCAAAGCCCTGTCAGATACAGCTATGGAAATATCTGAAGGGAACCTGAATGCGAGGGCTGCCACCTGTTCAATGGACAGGCAGGTGAATCTTCTTACAGACACATTCAACAACATGGCAGATGACATCGTGAAGATGATGGATGACCTTATGAGGAAAATTGATGCCGAGAAAAAGCTGCTTGATGAGCAGAAGAAAAACCTTGAAGTCCAGGCTCAGCTTGACAGGGCAACTTTCCTTGCACTGCAGACCCAGACAAACCCACACTTCCTTTTCAACACGCTCAATACCATCGACAGGACCATACAGCTTGGAAACTCAGAGGATGCGAGAAAGATGCTGCATTCAATTTCCACCCTCATGCGCTACAACCTCTCTGATTCCAGCATTCCTGCAGTGCTGAGGGAAGAAGCAGATATAACGAAGGAATATCTCGAGATCCAGAAAATGAGGTTTTCTGAACGTCTTAACTATGAAATAGATATCTCGGAAGAACTTCTGGATACAGTGTTCATGCCCCGTTTCACCTTGCAGCCGCTTGTGGAGAATGCGATAATCCACGGCCTCAAGACAATGGAGAGCAATGGAATGGTAAGGATATCGGCAAAGGCTGTTGACGGTAAGGATATCATACTCTCAATTGAGGATAACGGAGCGGGAATGAGCAGGGAAAAGATAGAAGAGTCGCTTAGAAGGGAATGGAATGAGAGCAAGCATATCGGACTCAGCAATACGATGCACCGCATAGAGCTTTTCATGGAAAGCAAGGACGCATTCAGCATAGAAAGCGAGATAGGCAAAGGTACTGTCATAAACATAAGGCTGAGGAGGCAGTGATGGCAAAGAATTACTACAGCATCCTGATTGTCGATGATGAGACGATAGAGCGTAAAGCGCTGGAGATGACCATAAAGGCATCAAGCCTGCCATTTTCCATGATACTTGAAGCATCAAGCGGAAGGGAAATGCTTGAGGCAGTAAAAAGGCATAATGTGGATATCATAATACTTGATATTAACATGCCTGGGATCACGGGGCTTCAGGCACTTGAGATGCTCAGGTCTGATGGCATGGATACGAAGGTGATAATATCAACGGCATATGATGAGTTCAACTATGCCGTTAAGGCGCTGCAGTCAGGCGCTGTTGATTTTCTTGTCAAGCCGGTAGCGGATGAAACACTTACCGAGAGCCTTAAGAAGTGCATAGAACGCCTGGATGAAGAGAAGAAGATGTCTGAAAGGATAACAAAGATAGAGGACTACCTGAGAGTCTCTTCAAGCTCATTGAAGGAGGAAGGGGAATATCCTGAGGCGGTAAAGCAGGTATGTGCATATATAGAATCAAACTACGATAAGAGGATAGGCCTTGATGAGATTGCCCGCGACCTTTCATACAGCAAATTCCACTTATCGAGGATCTTCAAGGATGCAATGAACATGACAGTCATTGAATACCTGACGAAGACGCGTATGGACAAGGCTAAGGAACTGCTGGAATTCACGAAGGACTCGGTGAAGGTGATAGCCTTCCGAACCGGCTTCAGCGATCCAAACTATTTCAGCCTTACCTTCCGCAAGGCCGAAGGGCTGACCCCGCTTCAGTACAGGGCAAAAACAATCATGGAACGTCATTGACAGAAAATGCATGGCAATGAATAATGGGCTCTATAGGAGAAGAGCGATGGAAATGACATTTTAAAGCATCAGAATCAACAGCAAGGAGTTTTAAAATGTCCAATTACATTTTCATTGACAATCTTTCATTCTCTTACCCCGGATCATCGGTCTCATTATTTGAAAACCTAAGCCTCAAGATATATGAGGGATGGACTACTTTCTCTGGCGCAAACGGATCAGGGAAAAGCACCCTCAAAGAGTTGATAGCCTCAAACCTGGTACCAGATAAGGGGCATGTAAGGACCAGCGGAGAGGTCTGTATCTGCGATCAGGTATTCGATGGGCTCAGTGATGATGATGCATTTTACATTTATGATGGGTCAAAGGACAACATGAGGCTGATGAGGAATCTTGGCATAACTGATGAAATGCTGCTCTTTCCAGAAAACCTCTCAGGAGGGGAGAAAAAAAGGATCCAGCTCCTTTCCGGTCTTTCAAGGCACCCATCCATCCTTATTCTTGATGAGCCGACAAACCACCTGGACAGGCACAACAGGGATATCATAATAAGGACACTTAAGGATTTCGATGGATGCGGAATCATCATCACTCATGACAGGGCACTCTCTGATGCCCTTTCAGAACGTACCATCCTCTTTGAAAGGGGAACTCAAAATCCTGCAGCGCTATCAGACTTCCCATTATCACTAAGTCCAGCATTGGAAGAAAGAAGGAAAGAGAGAGAAAGCCAGAGGGCTTCCTATTTTGAGATTTCAAACAGGATTAAAAGCACAAAAGAGGCCATACAGCACATAAAGGAGAAAAACCAGGAGAAAGCAAAAGCACTGTCAAAAGCGGGTCTGGATAAAAACGACCATAGTGCAAAGGCAAAGGTGGACGGCGCAAGGCTGACAGGGAAAGACAGGAGCCTAAGCGGAAAGCTGAAGAGAATGGAAGGATCTGAAAAGCGCCTTGAAAAAAAGCAGAATGTGATCGGCTCTCCGCTTATGAGGAAAGAAGGCCTATGCCTCAATGCAAAATCATCTTACCTTCCGCCCATATCAATCGGTCCGTGGAAAATATCAGTTGATGGACTTGAAGTGACAGTTCCTGAATTCACGCTTAATCCAGGAGAAAAGCTGGCGATAACAGGAGAGAATGGAACAGGGAAAACCCTTCTGATGAACAGAATCAGGAAAAGCCTTGAGGAGAAAGAAGCAGACCTGCTGTACATAGCACAGGAATACAGCAGTAAAGACATTGCCCGGATCAGGGAAGAATTCAGCCTGCTCTCAGATGATGAGAAGGGAGGCGTCATTTCCGATATGTACCGCCTAATGAGCAATCCGTCATTCCTTCTTGGTTCAGATATAGCTCCAAGCCCGGGAGAACTCAAGAAACTGGACTTCATCCTTTCCAGAAGGAAAGGGAAGAACATAATCATGATGGATGAAATTACAAATCATCTGGACATAGAATCAGTAATGATGTTTGAGAATATGCTGAAAGAAGAGGACAGCTTTACCCTGATTCTTGTAAGCCATGATGAGGAATTCATTAAAAGGACATGTGGCAGGGTCATCCTGATTGAGCGCGATGGGGGAAAAAGCAGGGCAAGGGAGATTTCCCCTGCCCCATAGCTTCTCAGTTCTGTCCGTAATATGCATTCTTGCCATGCTTTCTCAGATAGTGCTTGTCCAGAAGCGCCTGCTGCATGGGCCTGAGTGAAGGATTCAGCGTCATGGCATGGTATGCCATAAATGCAACTTCCTCCAGCACAACAGAATTATGCACTGCATCCATAGCATCCTCTCCCCAGGCAAAAGGCCCATGGGATGAGACGAGCACTGCAGGGATGCAGTCAGGATCAAGATTCCTGAATCTTTCCACAATCACGTTTCCAGTCTCTTTCTCATACTCGCCGTGAATCTCATCGAGAGTCATCTTCCTAGTGCATGGGATCTCTCCATAGAAGTAGTCACCCTGCGTAGTTCCATAGGCTGGAATTCCAATGCCGGCTTCTGCAAAAGATGTTGCCCATCTGGAGTGCGTATGCACAATGCCTCCGATATTCCTGAATGCATTATAAAGTACAACATGTGTCGGAGTATCACTGGACGGCTTCCACCTGCCCTCCACCTTCTCTCCTGTTTCAATTGAAACGACAACCATGTCATCTGCACACATCTTTTCATAGCTCACTCCGCTTGGCTTGATTACCATAAGGCCGCTTTCCCGGTCCACTGCAGAGACGTTTCCCCAAGTAAATGTCACCAGGCCGTGGCGGGGAAGTTCCAGATTGGCCCTCAATACTTCTTCCTTAAGTGCTTCTAACATATCTACCTCAGCTTCCATGCAAGGTCATTCAGGAACAGCTCGTGCTCAAGGCTTTCAAGCGTCGTATCCTTCGTGATATGGACAAATTCGATATCCATCATGTTAGCAAAATCCTTAACCATTTCAGCACTCACATCGTAGCTGAGCACCGAATGATGTGCCCCTCCTGCCGTTATCCAGCATTCAAGCCCAGTCTCAAGGCTTGGATAGGCCTGCCACATCACCCTGGCAACTGGAAGGTTCGGCATTGGAAGGATTGGCTTTACGCAGTGGATATCCTGGCAGATGATCCTCATGCGTCCTCCCATATCTATGAGGGAAACCACGATCGCATCCCCCTCTTTCCCCTCAAACACAAGGCGTGCAGGATCTTCCCTGTCCCCTATTCCAAGAGGATGCACTTCAATCCTCGGACGTGCAGATGCCACAGATGGGCAGACTTCAAGCATATGTGCTCCAAGGCTGTACTTAGCCCCTTGCTTAAGATTGTAAGTATAGTCCTCCATGAATGCGGATGCTCCGTTTCCGCCTTCTCCCATATGCTTCATGATTGCAGTCATTGCACTTACTTTCCAGTCCCCTTCTCCGCCATATCCATAGCCCTGTGCCATAAGATGCTGGCTTGCAAGCCCTGGAAGCTGCCTCATTCCGTAAAGATCCTGGAATGTATTGGAAAATGCCATGCAGCCTTCGCTGTCCATCATTTTCTTTATCGCAATCTCTTCCCTTGCTTGGTATCTGACGGTTTCGATATCATCTGTGGCAAAATCATAGGAGGCCCTGTAAACTTCCATCAGATCATCGATTTCCTTTTCAGTAACAGCATCCATCACTTCAACAAGCTTTCCCACAGGCCATGTGTTCACCTGCCAGCCAAGCTTGATCTGTGTCTCCACCTTATCGCCTTCAGTTACGGCAACTTCCCTCATGTTGTCCCCGAACCTCATGACCTTGAGAGACTTGGAGAAGGCAACTGCTGATGCGGCTCTCATCCAGCTTGAAAGCCTCTTTAGGACATTCTCATCCTTCCAGTAGCCGGCTATGACTTTCCTCTTGAGCCTGAGGCGAGCTGCGATGAAACCATGTTCCCTGTCTCCATGAGCAGCCTGGTTGAGGTTCATGAAATCCATATCAATCTCCTCGTTCGGGATTTCCATGTTGTACTGCGTAGCCAGATGGCAATATGGCTTTTGAAGGTTGACAAGGCCATTGATCCACATCTTTGACGGGCTGAACGTATGGCACCATGCAACAATGCCAAGGCAGTTATCATCATAGTTGGCCTCTTTGACGACATCAGCTATTTCCTTGTTCGTTTTAGCTGTCACCTTATATACAAGCTTGAAAGGAAGTGCCTTTGAAAGGACTTCTGCCATCTCTTTAGCTCTTTTTTCTACAGTTTCCAATACCTCTGGTCCGTACAGGAACTGTGAGCCTACTACAAACCAGAATTCCTTGTTTTCCATATGATTTTCTCCTTAGAATTTCTCTATGGCAGCCTTTTCCACTGCCATTCCATTGATAAAGCGGTCCAGATATGCCTTGAATGCTTTCACTTCCTCCTCAACAGGCTCCATCCTCTCCCCTTCAGCATCCTTGAATACCCTGTTATCAAGGAAGTCTTCCAGGCTTTCATGCCCGATTGCCCTGTAGGCTGCTAGAAGTGCCATGCCATAAGGACCGCCCTCTCCTGCAGTCTTCATGGTAAACACCGGAGCATCTACTGCAGATGCAAGGAATTTGGCTCCGGTAACTGGATGCCTGAAAAGCCCTCCATGTCCCATGAGGCGGTCGATCTCAACACCTTCCCCTTTCATGATGTACATGCCATAGGCAAGGGTTGCAAGGGCTGAATAGAGATGGGCCCTGACAAAATCTGCAAGACTTGCTTTTTTTGTCCTGTCCCTGACAATAACGGGCCGTCCATCGCTGAGTCCTGTCACAGGCTCTCCGGAAATGTAGTTATAGACAGTGAATGCGGAAGCATCTGCACTTGCCTCAAGAGCCTTCCTGTAAAGCCTCCTGTATAGCTCATCAAGATCACTTTCCCCTCCCATGAGCTCAACTGCTTCATTCAGGACCGATACATAAGCGTTCATGTCACTTGTGCAGTTGTTGCAGTGAACCATTGCTACCGGAGAACCGGTAGGGGTTGTGACCATATCTATCTCTTCATGGACTGTATCCATCATCCTTTCAAGAACAACCATAGAGAAAATCGAAGTTCCGGCAGATACGTTTCCCGTCCTTTTCCTTACGGAATTCGTAGCGCTCATTCCCGTTCCGGCATCTCCTTCCGGAGGGGCAAGCATTGCACCCTCTTCCAGATCTCCATCAGGATCGAGGAAGAGTGCCCCTTCCTTTGTAAGAAATCCGGCATCTTCTCCTGCTTTCAGGACTTCAGGAAAGACTGAATATACATCAAAGCCTGTAAGCTTCCTGAATTTATCTGCCATTTTCCCATCATAATTGCATGTTGTGGAATCAATTGGGAACATGCCTGAGGCATCCCCCACTCCAAGGACATTCCTATGGGAGAGGATATAGTGCACATAACCTGCAAGCGTGGTCATGTAAGCAACATCCTTCACATGGCTTTCCTTATTGAGTATTGCCTGATAGAGATGGGACACGCTCCAGCGCTGAGGAATATTGAAATTGAACAGGCTTGTCAGCTCCTTAGCAGCTTCTGCCGTACTCGTATTCCTCCAGGTCCTGAATGGTGCAAGCAGCCTGCCAGCCCTGTCAAATGCAAGATAGCCATGCATCATGGCACTGACCCCTATGGCATCTACCTTCTTAAGAGCCTTTGCGAATTTTGCCCTGTAATTCCCTTTCAGATCCCTGTAACAGCTCTGAAGCCCTTTTTCAACATCATCAAGGGAGTATGTCCAGTAACCGTCAAGGAGTGTATCCTGCCAGCTGTATGATCCAGATGCCTGGGGGATGAATGATTCATCTATCAGAGTAGCCTTGATCCTTGTGGATCCAAGTTCAATACCTAAAAAAAGTTTCTTTTCCATTTTCTATCACCTTACGCTGCCTTCTTGCTGTGGCTCTTCTTCCTCAGAAGGACTATAGACTGAATGACGAGGAATATGCAGATCATGATTGCAACCGTTATGTTCGTCCACCATGCATCATCAAGTCCGAGCATCGACACGATATTCTTGATCGTGCTCAGTGAAAGTACGCCAAAGAATGTTCCAATGATGTTTCCAACCCCTCCGGTAAGCATTGTACCTCCGATGATTGAAGATGCTATTGCGTTCATCTCTGCACCTGTGGCATGGGATGGAGAGCCGGATCCGACATGCAGGAAGTATACGAAGCCGCCGATTCCGGCAAGAAGCCCGCAAAGGAGATGGGCAAGGAATTTAGTCCTTTTTACGTTGATTCCAAGCATGTTTGCACTCTGCGCATTGCCTCCAACTGCATAAAAGCTTCTTCCAAGCTTTGTCCACCTGAGAAGGACAAAGAGCAGGATGACAACAGCAAGCGCAACCAGCACTCCGATTTCCACATAGCCGGGAACATAAACTCCCAGACGGTTCACTGTACCGGTTCCAGGCACATATATCCTGGTGCTCTTAAGAGCCTGGAATGCCTCGTTTTCCACATTGAACTGTGTTGAGTTGACGATTGTCGTCATTCCTTTTGCAAAAAACATTCCTGCCAGGGTCACGATAAATGGCTGGATGTCAAGATAAGCAACCAGGTATCCCTGCACCAGGCCAAAAGCAAGTCCTATGGCAAGGGAAAGAAGGATGGCGGTCCCGACATTTCCCCCCTGGTAATCCAGATTGACAGCTGCACTCATGCAGATCAGGGCCGTAAGCTTTCCAACCGATATGTCTATTCCACCTGTAATCATGACAATGCTCATGCCGCATGAAAGGATTATGAGGGCAGCATTTTCATTCAGGATATTGAAAAACATCTGGAAACGAAGGAAGCCCCTTCCTATGAAAATCATTGCAGAAAGGTACATCAGGAAAAATACGGCGATTGTAATAAGCAGAAGGAGGTTGGTATCCGATAGCGGACTTCTCTTTTTCAAACTCTTCATCATGCTGCCTCCTTCTTCAGTACTGATAACTGTATTTTCTTCCATGCCCTGGACAGCTTCTCCCTTACAGTAGGTGCGCTTATCACAACAAGGACTATGACAACAACAGCCTTATATGCCGGAAGGGCTGAGCTGGATACATTGAACTTGAAGAGAGTGGTCGTCAGGAACTGGATAACATATGCCCCTAAGATTGAGGAAGCCATGCTGAACTTGCCTCCAGAGAGGGCATTGCCTCCGAGTGCAACAGCTAGGATTGCATCCATTTCGATATCAAGGGCAACAACCGAATAGTTGATGGTTGAGAACCTTGTAACCTTTATGAAGCCGGCAACGGCAACACACAGTCCCATAATTACATAAGTGAGGAATTTCACCAGGCGGGGATTGATGCCGTTAAGCTTTGCAGAATTTGCATTGATTCCCACTGACTGCGTATACAGCGAAAGTGTAGTGAATTTCAAAGCCAGTGCTATCAGTATCATGCAGATGACAGCGATGAAGATCGGAGTCGGAATGGGAATTCCTGGCAAGAATGATCCAAAATAGCCAAAGGATGGATCAGATATGATAGGAAGCCTGTTGTTATTGATCCATGCCGCGATGGAGCGTCCCGCTGTATAGAGGATAAGTGTAGCTATCATCGGCTGTATGTTGAAGTATGCAACAAGAGCCCCGTTGAATGCACCAAATGCCATTGCAACCACGCAGCTGACTAGGAAAGCAAGCAGTATGGAGTGCTGCATCTCATCAGGCCTTGGATTGTCTCCGCAGAGAACCCTGAGGACAACGCTTCCCGCAATGGCAATAGCAGCCCCTACACTGATATCCTGTCCTCCGGATGCTGCAGTGACAAGAGTCATTCCTATTGCCAGAATGACAAGCTCTGATGCGTTATCCAGGATTGTGATAAGGTATCCGGAAAGAACTGGGAAGCCCTGGCTGTTCATTGAATATGAAATCTTGAAGAATGATGGATCTGCAATCAGGTTGAAAAGCACCAGGATTACAAGTGCGGCAAGAGGAATGAAAATCTGTTTCCTGATCATCCGCATAAGCGTTGGCTTAAGTCCTTTTTTTGCCTCCAATGCGTTCATCTTTCACCTCCTGCAATCGTATTCATGACATTAGCCTGGTTCAGACCATCTCCAGTGATCTCACCGACAGGCTTTCCGTCCCTCATGACATAAAGTTTTGAGCATGTCCTGAGCATCTCATCGATTTCGGACGAGATGAACGTGACGCTCCTTCCCTCTTTTGCAAGATCAAGAACGAGTTTCTGAATTTCTATCTTTGTTCCAATATCAATTCCTCGGGTAGGTTCATCCAGGATGAGATACTGCGGATTTGTCAGAAGCCAGCGGGCAAGAATGACTTTCTGCTGGTTTCCTCCGGAAAGTGATTTGATCGGGGTATCCGGAGACTCAGTCTTGATGCTCAAAAGCTTTATGTACTTCTCTGCAAACTCCTCAGCCCTTGCCCTTGAAATTGGTCCAAAGAAACCTTTCATGACCTGAAGTGCAAGAATTATGTTCTCCTTGACAGAAAGGTCTCCGACAATGCCATCACCTTTCCTGTCTTCAGGCAGATATCCTATTCCATGCTTCATGGCATCTTTTGGCTTGCTGATCCTGACATCCTTCCCTTCAATTGTAACTTTTCCACCTGTTACATGATCAGCACCGAAAATGGCACGGACGCACTCACTCCTTCCTGAGCCAAGAAGTCCGGTAAAGCCGTTAACCTCCCCTTTATGGATCTCGAAATTGAATGGATGCTGGGCAGCGACACTGGAAAGGTTATCAGCATGATAGATCACATCCCCTTCGACATCTTCATTTCCGCTGCTTCCCTTTATATCCGCTAGATCATCCAGATCCTTTCCGAGCATCTTTGAAACAAGCTCTACCCTAGGAAGATTCTCTATCGCGTACTCCCCTACAAGCTTGCCATCCCTCAAGACCGTGATCCTGTCGCATACCTCATATACCTGGTCCAGGAAGTGCGTAACAAAGATGATGCCAACTCCCCTTTTCTTCAGATCGAGCATGAGCTTGAAAAGCTTTGCAACTTCCCCTTCATCAAGCGATGATGTCGGCTCATCAAGGATCAGCACCTTGCACTCCATATCAACTGCCCTTGCAATGGCAACCATCTGCTGAACTGCAATGGAGCATGTTCCAAGCTGCTGCTCTGCCTTTGCAGGAATCTCAAGATTCTCAAGGATCCTTTCAGCATCCCTGTTCATCTTTCTCCATTTGGTGATCTTTGACTTGCCCCGTCCTATATACATATTCTCTGCAACCGTTAAATTCGGGCAGAGGGTAATTTCCTGGTAAACCGTGCTGATTCCCATATTCTGGGCATCTTCCGGGCTCTTTATATGCACCGGCCCATCATTTCCTTTCAGGAAAACTTCTCCGGCATCCTTCTGATAAACACCTGTTAAAACTTTAATGAGAGTTGATTTTCCTGCGCCATTTTCACCCATCAGTGCGTGAATTTCCCCTTCGCGGAGTGTAAAATCTACATTCTGAAGCGCCTTGACAGTATAGAATGTCTTGCTTATCCCCCTCATTTCCAGAACTGAATTCCTTTCCACTTTTCCATCCTTTTTTTTGATTGATCCAGAAAACATAAGGCACGGAAGCTCTGGTCCGCCGTGCCTTATAAAACATCATCTATAATCTAAACCACATTAGATTCCGTACTGATCAACATCAGCCTGTGTGATTGTCTCTGCATCAAATCCCCTCTCTTCGAGATAGATGACTTTCTGCTCTGGCTGAATGCCGTTCTCAAGGTTCTTGATGATTTCATCGATGTAAGAAGCCTGGAATGGATTGCACTGTCCGTCGTAGTTCCATCTTCCAGCAAGAAGTTCCTCAAGAGCCCACTTGTTTGTATCAAATCCCATGATGATGACATCTCCGTCAACTCCGTGAGAGATGTTTGCCCTGTCAAGTGCTGCTACAGCACCGCGTGCCATATCATCATTCTCTGCATAGATTACGTTGAATGGAGTTCCTGCATCGATGACAGCCTGTGTGATCTGCTGTGCTGTCTCTGCGTTCCATTCAGCTGTCTGCTGTGTTACGATGTTCCACTTTGGATCGGAAGCGACTTTAGCATCAAGTGCACCTGTCCTTCCAACCTGTGCTGCAGATCCCATGACACCCTGGATGTGGATGATATTGTACTCATCAAGGTTCTGGCTCTCAAGCCATGCTACAGCTGTCTCACCCTCTTTTGCCATATCGGAAACGATGGATGCAAGATAAAGGCTCTCATCAGCATCGATTGTCCTGTCAAAGAGGATAACTCCGATTCCAGCATTCTGTGCATCCTGGAGCACTGAATCCCAGCCTGCTGTTCCTGCTGCAGAAATAAGAAGGTAATCAACCTCGTTCTGGATGAAATTCTGGGCAGCTGCGATCTGCTCATCATTCCTGAGGCTGTAGTAGAATGAAGCATCATAGCCGTTCTCTTCTGTGAATACCCTCTTCATGTCATTGTCATTGGCTGTGCGGTATCCCGATTCATTTGGATCGTTGTTGATAATTCCAACTCTGATCAGCCCGCCCTCGTCCGATGCAGCTGCTTCCTGTGCACCATTTGCGAATACAACTGTTACTGCCAATAGCATAACCATTAATGTAAGTAATAGTTTCTTCATCTGTTTTTTTACCTCTCTTTTGTTTTGGGGATGTTCCATCCCTTATTTATGATTTCAGCACGGTTTTTTTCTGCTGTCAACAAATTTTTTGGCTGCTTCCAAATTCAGCTTTAAATTAAATACAAATTAAAAGCTAAAATATAAGTTAAATACAATTTATAAATGAAATAGAGTTTCATATTTGTACTATTTGTCATAAATCATTTTATGAGCATATGTAAGTTGGTTCTATTTCAAATACAATTTATAATTAAAATTTAAAAATAAATACATTTCCTTTAATTCAAATTGTATGTTATCATCTAGCCAAGGAAGATAGACGTGGCAGCAAAATACAGAAGCCTGGCAGACATGCTCAGGGGAGAGATTTCAAAACTGGCAAATTCGGGGCGTGGAAGGATTCCAACCGAAATGGAGATTGCAGAGCAGTACGGGGTAAGCAGGCAGACAGTAAGGAATGCCCTGGACCTGCTTGAGCAGGAGGGTCTGATAGAAAGGCGGCAGGGAAGCGGATCATACATCAGGCTTCAGAAAAGAGACTCTGAAGATGCAAAACAGATCGCAGTGATAACGACATTCATTGATGACTACATCTTTCCTGCCGTACTTCACGAAGCTCAGATCATTTTCGAAAAGAATGGCTATTCCACCCTTGTATATGCCACAGAGAACAAAGTCTCAAAGGAAAGGGAGATACTGAGCGCCCTTTCAGTAAAAAACGTCAGTGCAATCCTCATAGAAGGATCAAAAACGGCCCTTCCCACAGCGAACAGTGATCTCTTCATGCGTTTTAAGGAGATGGGAATACCAGTGCTTTTCATCCATGGCACATACCGCAACCTTCCAGATTTTCCAAGCATACTTGATGACAACTATAAGGGCGGCTACCAGCTGGCAAAGTACCTGATAGCAAAAGGGCATAAGAGGATTGCAGGCATTTTCAAGAGTGATGACATGCAGGGGCCAGAGAGATATTACGGCGTTGTCTCTGCAATGCTTGAAGAAGGCCTCAGGATAAATGACAGTTCATTCTGCTGGTATGATACAGAAGACAGGCGGGCAATTATCACAGGGCATGGCGAAGACAGGCTGGACCGGTTCATCAACAAGAGGCTTTCAGGGTCATCGGCTGTAGTCTGCTATAACGATGAAATAGCATTCAACCTGATAAAACGTATGCAGGACTGCGGGAAAAGCGTTCCAGAGGATATCGCAGTTGTCAGTTTTGACAACAGCTTCTACAGCCAGATTGGATCTGTTCCTATAACATCGCTTGGGCATGGCAGGGAGAGGATCGGCAATACAGCAGCAGATGCTCTCGTTTCACTCATAAAAGGTGAAGAGGTCCAGTCCAGGAAACTCTCATGGGAAATAAACGGAAGGAAAAGCGGCTAGATATGCTCTTTTTTTGCATTGCATGTAAAGGCACAGGAGGATTAGCCAAGTCCAATTTCTGATTTGGAAAAAGCTGCATCACATGCTAAAATTAGTCCATGAGCTTAGAGATAATGCTGTTTTTCCAGAGGATTGCAACCCCTGTCCTGGATATAATTGCAAACCTGCTTTCCTCATTCGGGGAAGAGAACATCATGATAATCATCCTTGTGATGATATACTGGGCAATTGACAAGAAAAAGGGATTCCAGATATTCACCTCCCTCATGCTTTCATTAACTGCCATGCAGACTCTCAAGGCAATAGTCAGGGCACCACGTCCATTCCAGGTGCATCCAGAACTCATCAGGGCAGAGAGGATAGAAACTGCCACTGGATACTCATTCCCATCAGGGCACAGTACCGGAGCATCGTCCTTCTATTCATCACTGTTCCTACTTTTCAGCAATATTTTCCTGAGGATTGCATGCGTTCTCCTTATTATCGGAGTGCCGCTGTCAAGACTGTATCTGGGAGTCCACTGGCCGCTGGATGTAATATTTGGGACCATAATAGGGCTTGGAATAACCATATTCCTCTCCTCTGCTTTCGGAAAGCTGTATGAGAATAAGAAAGCTTTAAGGAGCGTGGTACTGCCAGCAGGAACTGTACTTGCTGCCATCTCACTTGCCTTAGCCATCCTCCTTCAGTTAGGACTGGTTGATGAAACGGCATTTTCAGACTTCATGAAGAACACCGCAGTCTTTGCTTTTGCGCTGATTGGATCTGCAGTTGAAATCACCACATCAGACTTCGTCCCTGCAAAAAAGGTGAAAGGGAAAGTGCTGAGTGTCATTATAGGGCTCCTCCTTATAACAGCTGTCCAGGCAACCAGCATGCTTATTCCTGACTCAATTTATTACATATGGGCATTCGTCCGCTACAGCCTCATTGGAGCTATGGCTACATTAATCGTTCCAAGGCTCCTGATAAAGCTGGATATCATGAAGGAGAAAAAGTATTACCAGGACATGTTCAGGGATGTCATCTAGAAAAGGGAGTTTTCTATTGTAATCCTCTTTGGATAAGCAGTAGAGCTTCCTCTGCTGTAGATGTCCGTTATGAATTCCCTGAATTTCCTCTCATCCAGCAGCGTGCTTCCGCAAAGCCTTGAAAAAAGAAGTCCGCACACATATGCATCATCTCCTGCATCATGGGCATTGTAGCGCCAGTTGAAGTGTTCTGCGATTGCGCTGAGCCTCTTGGATGGCAGATCCTTTAACAGCTTTCTGGATAATGAGAGTGTGCAGTAGTAATCATTATCGAGCCCACCCACTCCGGCAGTCTCAGCACTTTCTTTCAGCACTTTGATGTCAAAAGACGCATTATGGGCAACCAGCGGCCTTTTCCCTATGAAAGACAGGATATCAGGCCAGATCACACTGAGCTTCGGCGCATTCAGGATATCATAAGGATTGAGTGCGTGCACTGCGGTGCACTCAGGATCAAAATATGGCACCTCCGGACAGATCAGGGAGTAGAAGGAATCAAGCTCCTCACCTTCTGCATTAAACAGGCTGAGCCCGATGGAACATGCACTATCTGCGCTTTTATTTGCAGTTTCAAAATCCAATGCTACATATTCCATCATTTTGTCTTCTCTATCATGATCCTGAGAATCGTCTTATCCGTCTCTTCCATTCCTTCATGGCTCAGTGTGGAAAGATTCCTGATTGACTCAAAGCTGTTGCTTCCGACAATTCCAGATTCCCTTGAAGCGCTCTTCCCCTTCAAGGCCAGATGCACGGCAAGAGACGCAGCAATAAGCGAAGAATAGATCTTAAGGGCACAGGTCTTCTTTGCGCCATCGCAGATTATTCCAGTAAGGTTTGCTATCATGTTATTTATGGCGGCATCCATTTCCTCAATGCTTCCGCCTAGAAGGTATGTCCAGCTCACTGCAGTTCCAATGGAAGCTGTGAATGCACCGCATAGAGCGCTGAGGCGTGCTTTCTTATTTGTCAGGATAAGCCCGACAAGCTCGCTTATTGCAAGGGCAGAAAGAAGCCTTGGCTCTCCAGCCTTCAGGTATTCTGCCAGAAGGGCAACAGGAACAGTAACAGTTATGCCCTGATTTCCAGATCCTGAGTTGATCATTACAGGACGGCAGGAACCAGACATTCTTGCATCCGAACCGGATGCGGCAAGTGCAGCACCCTTTCTCATTGCATCATCAACGCTCTCTATTTTCCCGACAAGGGAAAACATGGTTTTTCCAACGGAGAGTCCCCAGTCCTCCTCCAGTCCGGCATAGCTTATTTCGAGATTGGTCCTATATGCTGCTGCCAGCAGCTCCTTAGTTTCTTCAGAAAGGTTTTCTGCATACTCAACCACATCAGTCAGTGTAAGGCTATCCAGGAGCTCGCTTTCTATACTGCTCTCACACTCAGAAAAGAAAGACTCATTCCCAATGACCTCCTGCCCATCTTTTATGATCCGTGAAAACCTGTCATGCTCATCTTCAATTGCTACTGTTACAGAATGCCCTTCTGCCTCTGCACTGACTTCTATAAAAAGAGATGGAACATGCTCTGCGATATCAAGATCGACAGAGATTCCAGAGGCCTTCTCCCTTTTCCCATCATCCAGCGATGCTAGAACGCTCAACCCTCTCCTGCTCTCTCCTGCGGCACAGCCAAGTGCTACGGCAGCTGCGATACCGGAAAGATTGCTATTAGGAATGGAAACTCCCATGGCATTCTTCATCATATCCCTGGAGACTGAGACCTTCACTTTTTCTGGAATGCATCCAAGCTCATCAGAAAGCCTTGCCCCGGAAAGGGCTGCACATGCTGGTTCTGTACAGCCAAGCGCGAGTGTAAGCTCATTCTTCAAAAGTGCATCTATTTCCCTGTTCTTTTCCATAATCAGTCCCTGTTTAAAAGATCCATTGCATGGACCTTGTCCTTTAATTGCATGAATCACTGAAGAATGGTTTGCAAGTGCAGCACACCTCATCCCGTGTAAGAGTGCCATGGGGAATATGATGTTTGCCACAGCCTTTTCCAAATTTAATTCTTCAAGAACTGAGTATAGCAGAAAAACAGAAAGAGAGTTAACAACAGAGCCATCTTTGTTTTATATTTATAGCGGGATCCAGAACTATGAGATTAAGTGATTTGAAAGTTGGCGAAAGTGCCAGGATAATTGAAATCGGAGCAAAGAGGGAGCTCAGGAGGCACTTCCTTGATATGGGACTTACCCCGAACACAGTGTTGACACTGATAAAGATGGCACCTCTTGGTGATCCTCTTGAATTCTACATCAGAGGTTATGAGCTGACGCTCAGGAAAGAAGATGCAGAGCTTATCACAGTTGAGCCGTCGGATGCAGATGCAAAAAGGAAGAGGAGCGGAGAAAAAAGCGAAATAGACCATCCTCATCTTGGAGAAAGAGGCGATCATAAGCCAAGCGACAAGCCTCTGATCGCTGATAGCATACCTATCACATTCGCCCTTGCAGGAAACCAGAACTGCGGGAAGACCACGTTATTCAACAAGCTGACAGGCTCAAACCAGCATGTCGGCAACTTTCCTGGCGTTACCGTAGACAAGAAGGAAGGAGAGATCAAGGGGCAGAATGCGAGCGTAGTGGACCTGCCGGGAATCTACTCACTCTCCCCTTTCTCATCTGAAGAGATAGTCACCCGTGACTTCCTCCTTAAAGAGAGGCCGGATGGAATCATCAACATCATAGATGCGACAAACATTGAAAGGAACCTTTACCTGACAATGCAGCTGCTTGAGCTTGATATGCCTATGGTGGTGGCCCTGAACATGATGGATGAAGTGAGGGAAAATGGCGGATCTATTGATATCAACCGCCTTGAAGAGGCACTTGGCGTTCCTGTAGTACCGATTTCTGCATCTAAAGGGGAAGGACTTGATGAGCTTGTAAGCCATGCAGTCCACGTTGCCAGGTTCAAGGAAGGGCCGGTGCACATAGATTTCTGCAAGAGCTCCGGCTCAATCCAGGAAACTGCAATGCACCGCACGATCCACGCAATCATGCACCTTATAGAAGACCATGCAAAGAATGCCCATATTCCTCTGAGGTTTGCAGCGGCAAAACTCGTTGAAGATGACGATCTGATCCTGAGCCAGCTCAATCTTGAGGAAAACGAAAGGGAGCTTCTTGAACACATACTCAAGCAGCTTGAGAGTGAAGGAGGAGAGGACAGGGAAGCAGCACTGGCAGATTCCCGTTTCTCCTTCATCGAGGAAGTATGCTCCTCAGTTGTGATAAAAAGCGGGAAAAGCAAGGCAAGGGAAAGATCGATAAAGGCAGACAGGATACTTACGGGAAAGTATACGGCCATTCCTGCCTTCATCCTGATTATGGCCCTCATTTTCTACCTGACATTCGGTCCTGTTGGAACAACCCTTTCAGACCTGCTGTCACTTGCAATAGACAGGATTACCGTTATTGTGGACAACGCACTTACTTCCTATGGCCTTAATCCGGTAGTCCACAGCCTGATAATAGACGGAATATTCGTAGGAGTCGGAACAGTTCTCTCATTCCTGCCTATAATCGTAGTACTCTTCTTCTTCCTCTCCATCCTGGAAGATACCGGCTACATGGCGCGAATTTCATTCGTGATGGATAAGATCCTGAGGAAGATCGGACTCTCTGGAAGGAGCTTTGTACCGATGCTGATCGGCTTTGGCTGCTCTGTTCCGGCAATTATGGCAACGCGGACACTCTCCAGTGAAAGGGACAGGAAGATGACGATACTGCTGACTCCTTTTGCATCCTGCTCAGCAAAGCTTCCTATCTATACGCTCTTAACTGCCGCTTTCTTTGCAAGATACAGGACACTGGTAATGATCGGGCTATATGCTGTAGGAATAGCTGTAGGAATCATATTTGCCCTGATACTGAACAAGACCGGATTCAAGGGAAGCCCGGTTCCATTCGTGCTTGAGCTCCCCAATTACAGGTTCCCGACAGCAAAGAATGTGCTTCTACTCATCTGGCAGAAGACGAAGGACTTCATTACAAAGGCATTCACAATCATTTTCGTAGCCTCGATCATCATCTGGTTCCTCCAGAGCTTTGACTTAAGGCTTAACATAGTGGAAAACAGCCAGGACAGCATACTTGCCCTTCTTGGGTCGGTCATCAGCCCAGTCTTTGCTCCTCTTGGCCTGAATGACTGGAGGATATCAACTGCCCTTGTAACAGGATTTACGGCAAAAGAGAACGTTGTAAGCACCCTTCTTGTGCTTTTAGGATCCAGCGAGGCAATTACGGCCCTGCTTACTCCCCTGAGCGCATTCACATTCCTCATATTCACACTGCTTTACACCCCATGTGTCGCAGCAATAGCAACAGTGAAGAAAGAACTTGGCAGGAGATGGGCTCTTGGAGTGGTTGCCCTTCAGTGCGCAATAGCATACATTGTCGCACTTCTTGTACACACAATAGGAATATTAATTTAGGAGAAAAATGAACGAATTTGAGAAAATAGCAGTCTTAATTGATGCAGACAACACACAGCTGAACAAGATGGCAGATGTCTTTACAGAGGTATCTGCATACGGACGTATCGTAGTAAAGAAGGCATATGGCAATTTCAAGAAGCCGGCACTTTCAAAATGGGAAAACTCAATAAAGGATCTCGCAATCAAGGCTGAACAGCAGTTTGACTATGTATCTGGAAAGAACACCAGCGATATAAGAATGGTGATCGATGCAATGGATATGCTCCATAAGGAACTATATGATGCATTCGTGCTTGTCTCTTCAGACAGCGACTTCACTCCCCTCGCCCTCAGGCTGAAAGAATCAGGGGTATTTGTCTTCGGCGTTGGGAACCAGAAGACACCGGCAGCATTCTGCTCAGCCTGCGACACGTTCATCTACCTTGAATACATCGGAGAGGACGCTAAAGCTGAAAAGAAGAAAGCCAAGAAACCTGTAAGGAAAGAGGAAAAGGAAGTGAGGAGTGAAGAGGATCTGATGATCGAGGAACTTCACAGCCTCCTTCATATTGCATATGAGAAATACCAGGACGATGATGATTTCGTAAATGTGTCGAGTGCTGGAAACTACATAAAAAGGGTACGTCCTGAGTTCAATCCATACCAGTACGGATACTCAAAGCTTTCTGACTTCCTCAAGGACTATCCAGAACGCTATGAAGTGAAGAAGGAAGGCAAAGGCGTTCTCCTTTATAAATGCCTGGACCGCGCTTAATTCCTGATCTCCCTGAGCTTGAGTGTGAAGCTGTCAATATCTACCCATCTCAGGGACAGTATGAGTGGAGAGCTTAAGTTGAAATTCTCCATCTCTGAATCCAGGTCAACTTCATAATACTCAGGGGAGCCAAGATCAAAGCGGTATACCAGTTTTCCAGGCATCATTGAAAGCATCATTGATTTGGCAAGCGTATATTCGCATCCTTTTCTCTTAAAGCGCTCATCAAGCTCCTCATCAAGGGCCCTGAAAACTTCCGGACGGTATATCATATCAAGAGACTTATAGTGCTCATCAGTACTGTAGGATATGAAATCATAGCGCACATCAGGATTGAGGCCGAAGATGGCATCTATTGCCTGCTTGACGCTAAAGAGAGTGAAACAGGACGGAAAAAGTATGCTTACGCTCCTCTTTTCACCGCTCATTTCCCGTATGTTCAGAAGCTTTGATATGTCTTTATGCACAGAATGCGTCAGCTCAAGGAACTTTGTCACTGCGCTCACTCCCCTTCTTCCCCTGTTGATGACATAGCCAGCATAAATAAGGTATTTCCCATCATCAGGGATATAGCTTTCAAGGCTCAGGAGCTTTTCCCTTATCTTTTCCATCTCTGTCCTTGCTTCACTTTTCAGTATCTCGACTGGGCCTTCTGGAATATATTCAATATCCATTGCCCTGAAATTCTTCTCAAGGACTTTCCTGAAAAGATCAGAAAGAGTCAGGTAGTCATTCTTCTCTGGGCGGAAATAGAAAAAGGCCATGCCGGATAATTCATTCAGGAACACTAAGACCTTACGCCTGTTCAAGCTGATAACATCAGCTATCCACTCATCAATCTTTTTCTCCCTTGAAGTCTTTAAAGCCTTTATTCCCGCCTTCTCTTCAATGGATCGCGATATGTATAACCTCATATTATCTCCTATCTAGATTCCATCAGGCCTTTCCTGAGTGGAACCGCTTTTCCTCCTGATTGCATCAAATGGTTTTTTTCAGGTGCCTCTGGCCCTATCAGGCAAACTGGCTCTGATAGAGCTCATAGTAAAACCCTTTTTCCGCCAGTAGCTCCTTATGGTTTCCCATTTCTATCACATGCCCATCTTTCAGGACTATTATGGTATCTGCATTCTCAACCGTAGAAAGCCTGTGGGCAACAGAGAACGTGGTACGCCCTTCCATCAGGGAGGAGAAAGACTGCTGTATGAGTATTTCCGTTCTTGTATCTATACTGCTTGTCGCCTCATCAAGGATAAGCATAGGAGGAAGGTCCAGCATGATCCTTGCTATGGAGAGAAGCTGCCTTTCCCCCTGGCTTAAAGATGAGGATTCATCCGAAAGGATTGTATCATAGCCCTGCTCAAGACGCTCTATGAAGCCATCAGCATGGGAGAGTTCTGCCGCCCTCCTGACAGCCTCATCAGGAAACTTCCTTCCCATCAGGATATTGTCCCTCACGCTTGCATTGCGTATGTACGTATCCTGAAGCACCATTCCAAAATGCTTTCTCACGCTTCTTCTTTCTATGCTCTTCATGTCCCTGCCATCGAGTGTAAGCATTCCACTATCTGCATCATAGAAGCGCATGAGGAGGTTAATTAATGTGGTCTTTCCCGCCCCTGTCGGCCCGACGATTGCCACATGCTCGCCTTTTCTGGCCTTAAAATTGAAATGCTCAATAAGCTTCTGTTCCTTATTGTAGGAGAAGGAGACATCCTTGAACTCGACATTCCCTTCAGCTTCCAGCAATTCAGACTCATTTTCCTTATCTTCCTCTTTTTCATCTATCAGGGCAAAGACACGGGATGCAGATACAATGGCATTCTGGAATTCCGCAATGACTCCGGTTATCTCATTGAATGGCTTTGTATACTGGTTTGCATAGCTCAGGGCACTGCTCATAAGTCCTACAGTAATACGGCCTGAGCATGCAAGAAGCGCTCCAGTCAATGTTACAAGAGCATAGACAATTGAATTGACGAACCTCGTTGCAGGATTTGTGATGGAAGAAAAGAATGTAGCTTTGAATGATGAAGATGCATAAGCCTCATTTATCCTGTCAAAGACAGCCTCAGCATTGTCCCTTGCATGGTAAATCCTTACCTCATCATCCATCCTTACCATCTCATCTATGCACTCTGTCTGCCGTGCCCTGTCCTCAGCCATTACACGGTACATCCTCTTTGTGCGTGATGATATGAATGATGCGACAAAGAAACTTAATGGCGTGACAAGGAGAACAACTAAGGCCAGAATGTAATTCAGGCTGAAAAGCAGCATCAGCGTTCCCAGTATCGTCATTATTCCCGTGAAAAGCTGTGAAAATCCAAGGATAAGCCCGTCTGAAAGATTGTCTATATCGCTGATTATCCTGGCAAGAGTATCGCCGCTCTGATGGCTGTCCAGGTAAGAGAGCGGAAGCCTTGAGATCTTTGAGAATGCCTGGTCGCGGAGTTTTCTGCTTACCCCGTAGCTGATCCTGTTGTTAAGCCTGGCCATGAGATATGAGGAAATGAACGTAAGCAATGCAAAAAGGAGGATGAAGGCTATCATAGTGAAAAGGGAGTGGAAATCAACACGCCCTTTCCCTATGACAGCATCTATTGCCCGTCCTGTAAAATATGGAATTATGAGGCTTGAGAGAGTATAGATGAATGCACATATCAGGCTCAGGGCAAAAGAGAACCTGAAATCAAGGACGAGGCCTGCTATTCTTTTGAGCGTACCCTTATTCATTGCCAGCCTCCTTCTTCTCAAACTGCGTGTAGTATATCTCGCGGTAGATAGGAGAGGTTTTGAGCAGCTCCTCATGAGTGCCAGATGCGGCAATCCTCCCTCCATCAAGTACAATGATCTTATCTGCATGCAATAGCGATGATGCCCTCTGGGACACTATCACAAGAGTTGAGTCAAGCTTTGCGAGCCTTGCCCTCAGCTCACTCTCTGTCTTGTAGTCCAGGGCTGATGAACTGTCATCAAAGACTATTATGCGGCTTTTCCTGAGAATAGCGCGGGCAATGGAGAGCCTCTGCCTCTGCCCTCCTGAGAGGTTCTTTCCGAGTGCCGCAACCTCTGCATCAAGCCCTTTTGCATCAACAAATTCCTTTGCCCTTGCAATATCAAGTGCACTGTTGATCTCTTCATCGCCTGCACCGCTTTTTACGAATTCCATGTTGCTTCTTATCGTACCCTTGAAAAGCCGTGCTTTCTGCAATACTGTGGAAACAGTATCATAGAGCGCCTCTTCAGAGTACTCCCGTATATCCTTTCCATAGAGCCTGATGGAACCGCATGTCGCATCATAGAGCCTGGAGATGAGTGCACATAGCGTGCTTTTCCCGCTTCCAGTGCCACCGATTACCCCCAGTGTTTCTCCATCGCGCAAGCTGAAGCCTATATTGCTCAGGGCAGGCTTTGAATTCTCACCATAGCTGAATGTAACGTTATCGAATTCGATTGCAATATCGGATGAACCGGCCTTGCCATCTCCATACGAAATGGATGGCTCCTTCTTTAATATGGTACTGATCCTGCCTGCACTGTTCAAAGCTCTCGTGATTGTGATTATCAGGTTTGCAAGCTTTATCAGCTCAACAAGTATCTGGTTCATGTAGTTTACAAGCGCGACAAGCTCCCCCTGGCTGAGGGATCCTGAATTGACGTTTATTGCACCAAAATAAAGCAAGGCAATGATCGCAAGGTTAATTACCGCACTTGTCACAGGATTTGTAAGAA
Source organism: uncultured Spirochaetales bacterium (assembly GCA_949295125.1). Classification (GTDB taxonomy): domain Bacteria; phylum Spirochaetota; class Spirochaetia; order Sphaerochaetales; family Sphaerochaetaceae; genus Ornithospirochaeta. The sequence goes on along the minus strand of CASFJV010000049.1, from coordinate 18,969 downwards.
TTGAGATTTTAGATGCAGAAAGCTGCATGAGGTATAGATCCTCATTCTCTTTTCTGAACGCCTTTTCCTCCTCATCCTCCAGAGCAAATGCCCTAAGGACCCTGACTCCGGCAAGATTCTCCCTTGTGCGGGAGACTACCCTATCAAGAAGTGCCTGTGACTGCTTGAAACGTGGAAGTGAAATGCTCATGAAAACCACTATGGCTGCAGCCAGGAGGGGAATGGAAATGGCGAAAATCAGGGCGGACTTAACATCTACAGTGAATGCCATTACAGCAGCACCGAATACAACGAACGGACTTCTAAGCACAAGACGAAGCGTCATGTTCACACCAGTCTGCAGCTGGTTCATGTCACTGGTCATCCTTGTAATGAGCGTTGCCTCGCCTATTTCATCCAGATCCTTCCTGCTAAGGCTTTCTATCTTCCTGAAAAGCGCAGCTTTCACATCCCTGCTGTAAAGCGATGCAGCCTTTGCAGAGAAATACTGTGCCGTAATAGAGACAGTCAGCCCCAGAAGCGCAATGCCAGCCAGAAGAAGGCACATGCGCATTATGTACGGGATATCATTACTGGAAATCCCGATATCTATTACTGATGCAACAACCAGAGGAACAACAAGTTCCAAAAGAGCCTCAAAAAGTTTGAAAAGGGGTGCAAGCACGCACTCCTTCCTGTAAGGCTTCATAAATCCTAGTAAGCTTTTCTGCATGGCATTATATTATTGATTAGAGCCGGGTGCGGCAAGCTCACCTGATGATGGTAACAGTCTCGCTTCTTTCTTTCAGCACCCTTTCCTTATATTCCATTGCACTGTATCCAAGGGCAAGGCATCCATATACCCGATAGCCTTCTGGAACACCGAAAGCCTGCATGCTCACCGCTTTATCTTCCCTCTTGTTGACCGCATTGATCCAGACAGAGCCAAGGCCAAGCGCAGAAGCTGCCTGCATCATGTTCGTAAGGGCACATGCACAGTCCTCTTTTGCAAAAGAATTCGTCCTATCATAGCTTACCATGATGAAAACTGGTGCATCATAGCAGATGGAGGAACCGTTTCCGAGTACATATTCAGAGATCTCACGGATTTTTTCCCTGTTCATCACAGCTGTGAAATGCCAGAGCTGCGTATTCATTCCAGATGGTGCCATACGTCCGGCATCCACCACTTTCATCACAGTCTCCACATCAGGTGATTCTGCTTTATATGCCCTGCATGATCTTCTTTTCAGCAAAAACTCATAATAATCCATATCCTAATTCTCCTTCTGTGCAACTTTCTTCAGGGATTCAAATCCGTTTCCAAGAACTTCATATGCCGGTGTAACCAGGACAAATGCCGTAGGATCCTCCTCATTTATTATCCTGGTCATTCTCTGAAGCTGCTGGTTCGGAACAATGACAAACAGCACATTCTTGTTCTTTGCAGTGTAAATTCCAGTTCCATGCAGAATCGTCCCGCTCCTGTGAAGCTCAGTAATGACACGCTGTGCGATATCTGTTGTATGGTATTCAGAAATCACATAAAGCGCTTTCGCAAGATTCGTTCCAAATCCCAGGAGCACGAAATTGACCATCTGCGATGAAATGTACATGGCGATGATTGAATAAAGCATTCCCTCAAGCCCCATTACGAAAGCACCACAGGCAACGATCACAGCATTGCAGATAAACTGGATTGTCCCGAAAGCAAATGGTGAGAAATGGCATATTATCTGGGCAACAATATCAGAACCTCCGGTATTGCAGCCGCTTTTGAGCACCAGCCCTATTCCGCTGCCCATGCAGACTCCGCCGAAAATCGCGCTCATCAGCACATTCATCCTGTCGCTGTAGTCAAGCACTCCCTGGTAGGATGTCAGGATTCCAAGAATGGATACGAATATGGAGAGCATTGTTGATCCGATCAGGGCCTTGATGCCATATCTGAAACCGAAAAAATAGACGCCGAGAGCAAAAAGTATTATGTTCACGATCATCATTGCAAGACCCTGGTCCATACCTGTAAGGAAGTAGATGATCGTTCCGACACCTGTTGCTCCGCCCCCTGTTATATGGCCTGGAGTGTAAAACAGGGAAGCCCCGCATGCAGCGACAAAAGCACCTGAGATCAGGTAGAAATATTCGCTTGGACGTGTGAAGAGTTTCAATTTGTTCTTTTCCTGCATTTGCATAGAGTGTAACACAGTTTAGTGAAAAAATAAGCTTTAACTTGATTCAAATGCCATAAAGCTTGGATTTCTCACTTAAATCCTATTACCCACCTAGCTGAGCCATCAAGACTGACAAGGGTCCTAAAAAGCCTTTCCGGCCAGGCTTTCCTGAGCCTTTGGTCATCCACTTTAATCACCTCAACGGAAGCGCCCGAAAAACCTTTCTGGAAAGAAACCGTAAATGAAGGATAGTTAAGCACGCCTGCTTCAATCCTCGGTTCCTCCTGGCTCATCAGGCTCAGTACTGGAGGAATATCAGATGATATTATCTCCTCTACCGCTATCTCTTCTTTTTCCCTGTCAAAATAGGCTTTCCTTACATAGCTTATGCCGCTTTCCCTTGCATAGCAGTGGCTGAGATCAAGGCTCAGATAGCTTTCCTCCATGACAGCATCCCTTGCCATATACTCAGCTCCTGCCATCTCCTCATATGGAGGAAAGTTCACCAGGTTATGGTAACTGCTTCTCATTGGCTTCAGGCTGTAGCGTTCAGGGGAGAAGGTTTTTTCAGTATATGTCTCAACCCCGATATCTATTAGCAGAGGCTTTGATCCCTTGTAAAGGATTATGGAGCCGACATCATTATGGTTATGCCCTTCGGCATTGTTTCCCCCCTTGAGGGAGAATGTGATATCCCCTTTTCTCCAGATAGCAAGGCCTGTCTTGCTGAACACCTTGAAACTTGGCCTTTCAAATGTTTTCACAGTTCCTGCTTCCATCATCACATCATTGTATGCGCTTAATGCCAGGAACTTGTAAAAGAGGTTATATGGAGCGTCGTCTTCCCTCCATCCATATCTTGCCACATCAAGTGCAGCACGATGTGCCATTGCTTCATTCCCAGTTGCCCTGGCAAATAAGTATTCGCGGCATGTAAGGGTACCTGCCTTTGGAGAGCAGTCTGCATAGTTCAGGTAGAGATCATCTGCGATAAACACATCTTCTATGTAAGATGCCATATTGCGGATCTTGCTGTTTCTGTAGACAGATGAAAAATCCCTTGAAGATGCTTTTTCCAGAACCAGCAGTGAGCCAAAGAGCGTCAGGGCCGCAGCATGGTAATACCCGGCTCCCTCTTCGCATCCCCCATCCTCTCCATAGCTTTCCAGAAAGAGATCGAGGGTATTGACTGCAGTCTTAACTATCTTCATCCTCTCTTTTTCAGTGGTCAGGGGATTGGAAAGCGTTGCTATCAGGATATTCTGCGTACACCATGATGACCAGTTGTTAAGTCCGCCATCCCCTCCCATCCACCAGAAATGGTCTGTGATGTAAGGAATCGTGATTCTTTCCCTTATTTCACTGTAGATGTCTTCAACGATCACCTCATCAAGGCTGTCTTCAAGAGCCAGGGCAGTCAGGGCAAGTATTTCTGCAGTCTCGCAGGCAAAGAGGTCCAGGATGGGACGGCAAAGGAGGGGAGTTGAAAGCTGAGGGGTATCCCTGATATAGCTGTTATGGGCCGGAAGGACCCATGATGGCTCTGAGATGATGCTCCAGATTCCCTCCTCTATTTCCGGAATATATGAGCCACTATTTTCCACACATTCAGCTATGACAAGATCAGAAAGCTTCTTTCTCTTGTCAAAATATACATCCTCAAACCTCTTGCGGTTACCGGTTTTCCTGAAATCCCTGAAAAGGGAGAGGCTTATTGCATCTTTTTCACTGAAATGGCACTCCTCTGCCCTTTTCCTGATATCCTGCTTGATAAAGCAGTCAAGGCTGTCCCATAAAGCGCGGTTATTATGGCTGAATGAACTGAATTCAACCTTCTTTACGCCTTTTATCCCCAGCAAGGCGCTTTCAACAATACTGCTTCTCATATCACCACCAGCTCTTCCATTCTCCGCCAAGCCTCATCAGGGCTTCCATCCAGTAATAATCTCCCCAGCTTACGCACTCATCAACACCTGCAGGGGTACATGTGTTATAAGGGCTCTTCCGGCTGTATGTCCCATGTTTCACAAGGCCGTTTATGCCTTCTTCCTCCACCCTTACCATGCACTTGCTGTATATTGCCTTCAGCAGCTGCTTTGCCTTTTTCCTGTACTCCCTTGCCTTCTGGTACTGTCCAAGCTTCTCAAAAGATGAAGCTGCCTCAAGGAAACCGCAGGCAACGATTGAGGAAGAAGATGAATCCCTTGGCTCATCCCCGCTTATGAATATCAGGTCCCAATACGGAATCAGGTCCTCAGGAAGCCTTGACATGAAGTACTCAGATACTTTTTCAAACATCTCCAGGTATCTTTCCTCCTTTGTATGCTTATAGGACAATGCAAGGCCGTACACTGCCCATGCCTGTCCTCTTGCCCATGAGGAATCAGCCTTGTAGCCCTGGCAGGTCTCACCTCTTACAGGCGCTCCTGTATCTGGATCCATGAAGAAAGTATGGTAGCACGACCAATCCTGGCGGAATGAGTTAGAAATGCATGTCTTAGTATGCTTCAGCGCTATTTCCCGGTATTTGGGATCACCTGTCTCACTGCTTGCCCAGTAAAGCAGGGGAAGGTTCAGCAGGCAGTCAATAATATAGCGGTAATTGTCTTTTGCACCCATTTTTCCCCACGCCTGAATGAATTCCCCTTTCTCCTGGAAACGGGATACGAGGTTGTCTGCTGCAAGGATTGCAGCCTCCCTGGCGTGAGCATCCCCCTTTATCTGGTAGGCTGCCACACAGCTCGGAGTGTACAGGAATCCCATATCATGATGATCGGCAGCTATATGGTTCCTGATGCGGTACAGGAAGCTTTCTGTGAATATGCCTGCAGCATGGGCAAATGTCTCTTCTCCAGTATATAGGTAGCTCAGCCACAGTTCGCCCGGCCAGAATCCTGTAGTCCATTCAGTATTGCCTATTGCCTTGTAAATGCCGTCCTGGGAATTCGCATCCTGGCATTTATATGTATAAAGCGGAAGATTGCGCCTGACAATTCCAACGGCATTTTCCAATGCATTCACTCTCTCTGTTTCATTAAGTTCCCTGATCATTATCCTCTCCTTTCAACTCTTAATTTGCTCTGATATGCAGTAGGGCTTATCCCTGTTATTTTCTTGAAAACCTTTGAAAAATAGAATGGGGACTCAAAGCCAAGCCTTGTGGCAACCTCATAGACCATCGCATTCGGGTTATTCAGCAGGATTTTTGCTTTTTCAATCTTGCATTTATTCACATAATCTATGAAGCTGAGCCCCGCATACTTCCCAAACAGGCTGGACAGGTAATTCTGGCTGTAGCCGAAAATTGATGCAACGTCCTTAAGAGTAAGCCTCTTATCGACATTCTCACGGATATATGCCTGCACTTTCTGTATGGTCTGCAACCGGTAATCCTGGCGGCGCTCAATGAAAATCGCAGAAAAACCGGAGCACATACGCTCCAGCCACTTTATGATTTCATCCGTATTCACTGCCTGATAAAGCTGCCTGTACGAGAATATGTTTTCCTCTGCAGGAAATATCTCCTCAAGGCATTTTTCAGCATCTGGAACAAGTGTTATTGCCATATAAAGGATGCTTGAAGCAATCTCCATTGCATGTATCCTGGTTACAGATGGCAGTTTCAGGCTTTCAATCACCTTATCCATATTTTCCTTAAGAAGCTCTGCATTAAGCTCACTGAATGCCTTTGTGAAGCCGGGGCTGTCGAAATCAGGAGCGCTGATGTTCAGATCCCTGTTCTCAGTGTAATCAAAAAAGAGCATCGCATCATTCTCTCCCTCCCTGGCAGTCAGGAGGAGTTTAGCCTTGAAGAAAGAATCAGAAAGCATGTCCATCGAACTCACCAATGGCCCCGTTGCCACCTGCACATCAAGGGAAAAATAATCCTTGATGCCCTGCATTGCTGCCTTGAATGCCGTGCTGATATAGCTCCTGTAGCCTGCCCTCTGTTTCTCAGAAAACGGAAAGATTGCTGCAATATGCCCATAATCCAGCTGCAAAAGGTAGCATTTCGTATAGCGGTTCACAGTCTCTTCTATAAGGCGGTATGCACTGTAGAAACGGCTTATTCCACCGTTATATGCCAGAAGGTCAGGAAATGATATGTAAGAGACGGCAAAGGCATCAGAGCCGGGATCTATGCCAATGGCCTTTGAGTCGATATCATGAGTGTCTATGGAAAAAAGCTTGCGCATGAAGTAACGTTCCTGAAGGACCTGCATCTCATTGAAAACCTGTCCATCCTCATCCCCTGATCCCTTGATTGCCCTTATCCTTTCCCTGGCTTTCTTCAGAGCCTCAAGCAGCTGAGGCCTGTCAAGCTCAAGCTTGACGATGTAATCGAGGGCTTCAAGGCTCATCGCCTTCTTTATGAGGTCAAACTCTTCATAGCTCGTAAGGAAGATGAAAAGCGGAAGGCTTTTCCCCTGTGCCCTGATGCGTTCTAGAACTTCTATGCCAGTCTCAACAGGCATCTTGATATCGCTGATCACAAGATCTGGATCATGTTTTTCTATCTCTTCCCTGAGAACCTTCCCGTTTCTTGCCTGGCCGACTATCTCAAACCCTTCATGTGCCCAGTCAATCATATCCTCGAGCCCGATAAGCACAAGGGGTTCATCATCTGCTATGATTGCCCTGTAACTCATTTCTCCTCCTTAGCTATCCTGATTATGCAGGCAGTACCGACCCCGATTCGGGTATGCACCGAAAAAGAGACCCTGCCTGGCAGGGCATATGACAGCCTCTGCCTGATGTTATCTACCCCGATATGCCTGAAAACCCCATCAGCCTTCCTATCCTTCTCTTCAGTGCTGTCAAAACCGACGCCGTTATCAGCAACCATGATGGAATAATGGGACTGAAAGCCCTTTGCCATGATGGCAATGGCTCCAGTGCCCTTGGGCTCAATGCCATGGAAAATCGCATTCTCAACCAATGGCTGGAGGGTAAAGCGCGGAATCATGATGTCCCTGCATTCATCATCGAGGCTCCTGCAGTAGCTTATGGTGTTGCCATAACGGTATTTCATGATAACAAAATAATCATCTATGAAACTCAGTTCCTCACTGAGTGTCCATAGGCTTTCATCCCTTTTGGAGATGTTTTTCATCAGGCGGGAAAGGGATGTGATCATTTCCCCTATCCCGCTTGCTCCCTGTATTGTTGCCATCCACTTTATAGAGTTGAACGTATTATAGAGGAAATGCGGATTGATCTGGCTCTCCAGCATCTTATATTCAAGTTCTATCTTCTTCCTCTCATCCTCAACTCTCCTGTCCATAAGATCCGTCACTTCGCTTGAGAGCTTGTTTATTCCACGCCCGATCATGCCGAACTCGTCATCAGTATTGATTGAGTTATCCTGGGAAAAATCACTCTGCTGAATCTTCTCTATCCTCTTGGAAAGCTTTTTCACAGGCTGGTAAATTGCCTTGTTCAGGTAAAGGGAGAGTATCAGGGCAATGACAAGGACAACAAAACCGATGACAAAGAAAAGGAGGATGAACGTTGCGTTCCTGAATGAGCCAAGTATGGATGGGGCCGAAAAGACCTGGAGAAGATCAAAGTCTCCGTTCTGGCTTTTCTGGTAAAGCATATAAGAGCCATCATCAAGCCTTGTCACAATGCTTGTCCCGTTATTCAGCACTGCATGCCTGGCTCCTGATGGGGAAAAGCTAAGTTCCGGCCTATAGGTGAAATCATCACCGGATGCAAGATAGTATTCACCGTTATGGCAGAAATACACAGCCTCACCATTGAGTTCCTGATAGCCTCTGAGATTCTCGAACAGCGCATCAATGTTAATGGTTGCAAAGACATATCCTATCGTGCGCCCGGTATTGTAGTCTATGATGCTTCTCTGACTGCCTGTAACATTGTAACTCTCATATGAGAATGTGGATGCATATATATCGCTGAACCCGCTGTCAGCCGGGACATGGGCTGCTTCATCAAGGAAGGAGCCCTGCCTGAGTGGCCTTCCCGTAGAGGCTGCATACCCGACTACCTGCAGGAAATGTGTCATGCTGCTGTCCGTAATGATGAAGCGGTCTATTACATTGAAAGCAGGGTTTGACTGTATCATGCTCTCAAACTGATGGTAATAGTCTATCCAGCTGGACTGATCAAAATCCGAAAGGATGTTCTTCAGTTCATTGTCTATTGCAACCCTCGTGACCAATGCCCTCACGTTTGCAGTATTGCTGTCAATTTCACTGCTTATCATGCTCAGGGAAAAAGAATTCGTCTGGCTGAGGCTCTCAAGTGCATAGCTGTTCGCAATCGCCCATACAGTCACCGTATAGGCAATCAGGAAAAGTGCTAGAAGCAATGTGCTGATGAGAATGATTCTGGTCCTGACAGAGTGGAAAACCCGCATAATGATATTATCCAACAAATCAGCAGGGCATACAACTTTTAATGATCGTAAAATTTTATATGCAAGCATAAAAATTTATATGAAGCTCCAACAAATACATAAAATTGTCGATGAATCTGCAAAAATTTTACATGTTAAGGAAAGAAAACCGCTGTTAGTGTGGTATCAAGGCATAAAGCCTTAGCAGACGGAGGTTAACATGAAAAAAGCTTTAGCAATTCTTCTAATTGCACTTTTAGCAGTTTCCAGTGTTTTTGCAAATGGAGGAAGCGAGTCTTCTGACGACGGCAAAACAACACTTACATGGGCAGTCTGGGATTACCAGACAACACCATATTATGATGCACTTATCAACGCATATGAAGCAGCAAATCCTGATGTGAATGTCGAAGTGATAGATCTTGGCTCTGCAGACTACCAGACAGCACTCCAGATCCAGCTCTCCGGCGGCGGAAGCGAGTTCGATGTTGTAGCAGTCAAGGATATTCCAGGATACAACAACCTTGTGAAGGCTGGACTGCTCCAGGATCTCAAGCCGCTTGCAGAACGTGATGGAATAGACACTTCAGTCTATGGCGGCATTGTTGAGCAGGTATCTGTAGGTGACAGTTTCTATGAACTGCCATTCAGAAGTGATTTCTGGGTTGTATTCTACAACAAGGATCTCTTTGATGCAGCAGGTGTTCCATATCCTACTAACGATATGACATTCGAGGAATATGACCAGATCGCACGCGCTATGACATCCGGAAGCGGCGCAAGCAAGGTCTATGGCGCACATTATCACACATGGAGAAGCGCTATTCAGCTGTTTGGAATCCTTGATGGCAAGCACCAGATCACAGATGGCGGAGACTACAGCTACCTCAAGCCATATTATGAGATGGCCCTGGCTCAGCAGAGGGATGGAGTTGTCCAGGATTATGCAACACTCAAGACAAGCAACATCCACTACTCTGGAGTATTCTACAACCAGTCAGTGGCAATGGAGAACATGGGTTCATGGTTCATCGCAACACTTATTGCAGCTACAAAGGACGGACAGAATGATGCTACGAACTGGGGTATTGTGAAGTATCCTCATGCTGAAGGCGTAGAGCCGGGAACAACACTTGGAACAATCACAGCACTTGCAATTCCATCAAGCACAGAGCAGACAGACGCAGCATGGGATTTCGTAAAGTTTGTATGTGGAGAAGAGGGAGCAGCAATCCTTGCAGGAACAGGAAACTTCCCTGCCCTTTCAAATGCAGAAATCAATGATATCATCGCATCAACAGATGGATTCCCTCAGGATGAGCAGAGCAAGGAAGCACTCAATGTATCCCAGCTGTACCTCGAGATGCCACTGCACGACAAGAGTGCTGAAATCGAAGTTGTCCTTAACGAATTCCATGACCAGATCATGACTGGAAACATGAGGGTGGATGAAGGACTGGCAGAGATGGGAAGGAGAGTTGACCAGGTTCTCGCCAACTGAATTTCCATTATTTCCTAAATCAGCCGCGCCATCATGCGGCTGATTCTGTTTAAAGAGGTTTTGTATGTTCAAAAAAAAGGATAAGGTAACCACTGGCTTTACGGCCAATGGCCTGCCAATTGACACAAGCATCAAAATCGAGAAGTCAAAGGCTGCAAAGAGAGCAGAATTCAACAGGAATCTTGTTGCATACTCATTCATCGCACCAAATTTCATCGGCTTTGCAGTATTCACGCTCATTCCAATCCTTTTCGCATTTGCCCTGGCATTCATGAACTGGAACGGAAATACTGAGATGACCTTTGCCGGTCTCGATAACTTCAAGTATATCTTTACAAACGAGATGTTCCTCTCGTCACTGAAGAACACATTCATCTACACAGTCGGAACTGTTCCACTGACCCTTGTAATTTCCTTGTTCCTTGCCATCGTGCTCAATCAGAAGATCAAGGGAAGGAACTTCTTCAGGACTGTCTCATTCTTCCCATATGTAGGATCACTTGTTGCAATCACAGCAGTATGGAATATGCTTTTCAATCCTACAATGGGGCCGGTGAACGAAATACTGATGCGCCTAGGAGTTGAAAATCCTCCACGCTGGATTGCAGATAACGACTGGGCAATGTTCACCATCGTGCTCTTTTCCGTATGGAAATACATGGGCTATTACATGGTGATATATCTTGCCGGACTTCAGGGAATCAACACAGAGCTGTATGAGGCCGCTTCAATCGACGGAGTCAACACAGCGCAGAAGTTCTGGTACGTCACACTTCCGCAGCTGAAGAATACGACATTCTTCATCCTCATCATGCTCACAATCCAGTGTTTCAAGGTATACGATATCGTTTACATGCTTGCTGGTGCAGGATCAGGTGCCCTGTCAGAAGCAACAACGGTTCTCGTATATGAGATCTACAACAGTGCGTTCCGCTATTGGAGGCTTGGAGTTGCAAGCGCAGAGGCCCTTGTACTATTTGCCATCGTACTTGTTGTTACAATTATCCAGTTCAGGCTGGAGAAAGACTGAGGAGGTAGTAATATGATGATTGAATCTACAGGACAGAAAGCGCTCAAGGTCCTTCTCTATGTTTTCCTGATAATTATGGCAGCTGTCATGCTTCTTCCATTTTTATGGATGCTTTCAGCCTCACTGAAAGAGGACAGGGATGTATTCACATTCCCGGTAGAGTGGATTCCTTCCGATCCGCGCTGGGCAAATTACCAGGATATCTGGACAAGGATTCCACTGCTTACATACATTCTGAACACAGTGAAACTGACTATCATAGTCACGCTGCTGCAGCTGTTCACTTCATCATTTGCAGCATATGCATTCGCAAAGCTGAGGTTCAAAGGGAGAAATGCACTCTTTCTTGGCTATATTGCAACCATTGCAGTTCCATGGCAGGCATACATGGTTCCACAGTTCATGATGTTGCGCTCAATGGGACTGAACAACACGCATATGGCAATAATAATACTGCAGGCATTCAGTGCCTTCGGAGTATTCATGATGAAGCAGTTCTATGAAGGAGTCCCGACAGAGCTGTGTGAAGCAGCAAGAATAGACGGAATGACAGAATATGGGATCTATGCAAAGATCATGCTTCCACTTGCAAAGCCATCCCTCTCCACACTGACGATCTTCACATTCGTCAATACATGGAATGACTTCCTCGGCCCTTACATCTATCTTACCAGGGATAACCTGAAAACGATCCAGCTTGGGCTGAGAAGCTTTATCGGGCAGTATTCTTCAGAATATGGCCTGATCATGGCAGGAAGTGTCGTTACGATGATTCCTGTCCTTGCGGTATTCCTTTCACTGCAGAAATACTTTGTGGAAGGTGTTGCATCCAGTGGCCTTAAAGGCTGACTGCCTCTTTTTTTATTTTGTGACTTAAATGGCATCAAGCAGAAAAGCTGATGCCATTTTTCATGAGCATCCAGATGCCTTTACTGCAGGAACTCCTTCTCAAGGAATTCAAGATCAAGCTCTGGATAAAGCAGATGCTTGCCAAGGAGTTCCCTTACCCTTGATTTTGCCTCATCAAGCACAGCCTTATCAACTTTTGCCCTGTTCCTGGATTCTTTGCCTGCATTCTCGCCTTTTGTCAGTATTGCAGGTTTTGCATTCTTAAGAACGAGAGCTATGATATCTGCTATCTCCTTCATGTCCTCCTGCCCCATTCCGAGAGTCGTGACAGCAGGTGTTCCAATTCTAAGGCCGGACGTGTACCATGGCCCATTTGGATCAAAAGGAAGCGCATTCCTGTTCAGCGTTATGCCAGCCTCCCTCAAAACAGATTCTGCCATCCTGCCATTCAGGCCAAATGGAGTAACATCAAGAAGCATCAGGTGATTATCAGTACCTCCTGTAAGGACAGGAATGCCATCTTCAATCAGGAATCCGGAAAGGGATTTTGAATTCTTCACGATATTGCTGGCATACTCCCTGAATTCAGGCTTGAGCGCCTCTGTAAATGCCACAGCCTTTGCTGCAAGCATATGAGGAAGCGGCCCTCCGATCACTAGTGGGCATCCCTTATCCACACTCTCCCTGAATTCTTCCTTGCAGAGTATAAGGCCACCACGCGGACCACGAAGTGTCTTATGAGTGGTGCTGGTCACGACATCTGCCCAGAGTACAGGATTATACTCACCTTCAAATACCCCGCCTGCAACAAGTCCTGCAAAGTGAGCCATATCCACCATGAAGACGGCTCCAACGGAGTGTGCGATCTCACTCATTCGCCTGAAATCTATCTTTCTTGGATATGCGGAAAAACCAGCTAAGAGGATCAGTGGCCTCACCTCCCTTGCCAGCCTTTCTATTTCATCATAGTCGAGAAGCCCTGTCTGCCTGTCAACGCTGTATGAATAGGCATCAAACATCTGGGCCGAAACATTCTGCCTGTATCCATGAGTCAGATGGCCGCCCGAATAATAGTCAAGCCCTAAAAGCCTCTGGTTATGGCAGAGCGTCCTGATCCTGTCCCAATCTTCGCGGCTTAAGCTGCTTACATTCGATATTCCCATCTCTTCAAGGGTTGGAACCTGCACTCTTGCATTCAGTATTGCCCAGTAGGCGCAGAGATTTGCATCCGCACCGGAATGGGGCTGCACATATGCATGCTCTGCATTAAAAAGCTCTTCAGCCTTCCGTGCTGCATAATCCTCTATGGCATCTACATTATCACATCCGGCATAGAAACGGTGCATCGGAAATCCTTCTGCATATTTATCTGTCAGCAGGTTTCCCATAGCAGCCTGGGTATTGAGACTTGAATAGTTCTCACTTGCTATGAGCTTAAGGTTGCTTCTCTGGTCCCTTAGTTCCATTACGATTCTCTTTGCAACTTCATCAGAGACATTCCTTACAAGTTCAAGTGATGAGACATACTGTACCATGGCAGTGTTGATATTGCCGGTTTTTAGATAGTTTTCTAGGGCTCCCATTTTTCTTCCTCAATTTTTAATGATGACTAGAGTATCCAAGATTAATGCTTTTTAGACAATAGAATTGCCCCTCTCTTGTGAATTGACAAACAAATTTTATATCCATATACTTCTAAGCGGTTTATTCATAAGGAGTTGCAATGGCAAAAGAAGAAGCAATTGAAGTTGAGGGAGTAGTAAAGGAAGCACTTCCTAACACAATGTTCCGTGTAGAGCTTCAGAACAAGCTCATAATACTTGCCCACCTTTCTGGAAAGATGAGGAAACACTACATCAGGATTGTTCCAGGAGATACGGTAAAAGTTGAACTTTCTCCATATGATCTCACAAAGGGCAGGATCGTTTACAGGGAGCGTTAAGGGTCTCCCTGTTTTTTATTGCACAAATCAGTTAAAGGGTATATAGTGCCTTTCCGTGGAAAAAAAAGAGCATCAATTCAACAGTAAATATCTAATTGCACTGATTATTCCGCTCATATTCGAGTCACTTCTTAACATGATGATCGGTATGGCAGATACAATCATGGTTGCCCGCTCAGGAGAAGCGGCAGTCTCTGCCGTATCCCTGGTCGATTCAATCTCAGTGCTTCTGATCCAGCTTTTTACGGCGTTCAGCACGGGAGGGGCTGTAATAGTATCGCAATACCTCGGCAAAAAAGACAAAAGCGGCGCACTCCTGGCATCCCGGAACCTGATATACATCTCATTCGCCATTGCACTGGCTATATCTGCTGTGATGCTCATTTTCCGTTCTTTCGTAATATCAAAAGTGTTTGGAACGATTGCGGATGATGTGAGGGCATTCACAGATGATTACTTTGTCCCGATTCTCATCTCCTACCCTTTCCTTGCATTCTTTGAAAGCCTTACGGCAATCTCCAGAAGCCAGGGCAAGACCGCAAGGACAATGTGTGCTGCGGTACTCATGAACGCAATCAACATATCTGGAAATGCGCTTCTGATCTATGCCTTGGGCCTTGGCCCCATGGGAGCAGGAATCGCATCGCTTTCATCCCGTATTGCAGGATGCTTCTTCATGCTCTCTCTTATGTACAGGAAGGGTGAAGAGCTCTCGCTGAGGGGATTAAGCAGAGGGCCTGTATCCTTTTCCATGATAAAGAGAATCCTCTACATTGCAATTCCTGCAGGAGTTGAGAGCACCGTATTCCACATAGGCAAGATAATGGTCCAGAGCCTGATTGCAAGCCTTGGAACGGCAAGCATTGCAATAAATGCGGTTGTAGCAAACTTCAACTCCTACTCAAATATACCTGGAAACGGCATAAACCTTGCCCTCATAACAATTGTAGGGCAATGCAGGGGCAAGGATAACTTTGACGACATTAAATACTATACAAGACTGCTGATGGCATCTGTTTATGTATCAACGCTCATCATCACAATTCCTCTGTACATCCTCACCGGCCCTGTGGTGCGCCTCTATGGCCTTGAGAATGAAACAGCACTCATGGCAATCCCGATTGCGCGCGGATGCCTTCTTGCATGCCTCATTATCTGGCCATTTGCATTCACGCTTCCAAACACGCTGAAAGCCACGGGGGATGTGCGTTTCATCATGGTTGTGTCATTCCTTTCAATGTGGATCTTCAGGGTAATGCTTTCATACATCCTCATAAGGCTCTTTGGCTTTGGAGTGGAAGCTGTGTGGTACTCAATGTATGCAGACTGGATCGTGCGCGGAGCACTCTACTTTGCCCGCTACAAGGGCGGCAAATGGAAGAGCATGAAGGTAATCTAGTTTTTCTTCAGTATCACCCAGAGAGCCCCTGAGCCACCATACTGCATCGGGGCATTGAAGCGCTCAGAGATTCCTCCATCCTTATCCAGCAAAGCCATTACTGCATCCCTGAGCACTCCCTGGCCGCCTTCTGAATGGAGGCCTTTTCCTGTTATGATGCTCAGTTTCCTGATATTATGTGACCTGCAGTCATCCAAAAATGATTTCACAGCCTCTTCGGCTTCCTGCTGCGTCTTTCCATGAAGATCCAGAGTGGCCTGGGGAAGCATGTTCCTAAGCTGGCTGAGTGTGTACTCCCTCTTCTCAGGAATATCTCCCTTCTCCTTTATAATCTCATCAAAAGTCTTAACTTCCTTTTTCTTTGACTCATAGCTGTCCAGGATTCTTGAAAACTCCTTCCTGCCCTTTTCCTTCCCCTCTTTTTTCCTATCCTCTCCATTCTTTCCATAGATGGACCAGGAAGCTTCCGTGCTTCTTTTCTCCCCATCATCTTCACTCTTGAGGGGATTCTCCTCCTTAAACACCTGCTCTTCTGCTTCCTTCACCTCTTCAGCTATCTCACCGGATGAGCTTCCATCAAGCCCCGCATAAAAGCCTTCAAGTATCTCTCCAAAATCCTTTGTAGCCTTATAAGTGCTCTTCCTGATCTCTTTCTGGGCCTTCTCTTCCACCTTTTCTTCCGCTATAGGCTTTTCAGGCATTATTTCCTCTTTCCTTTCAAAGGATTCATTATTGCCATAAATGGACCAGGCTGCATCAGGATTCCTTTTCTCCCATTCCTCATCGCCTTCCTTCCTGAAAAGCGGACTTTCTTCTTCGGCCTTCACTTCATCCTTTTCCAGGCTGATTTCAAACTCCTCATCCACCCTGGACGCAACAGGCCCTTTCCTTTCTTTTCCTCCCCCCTCAAATTCGGAGAGGATGGAGGCAAATGACCTTGTTGCCCTGTATTCACTTTTTCCCTGGGCTGAAGGTGAAGGGGTGTCCTCTTTTTCCGCTATGGCAGCATCATCATTCACTGCTTCGCTTTCAGCAGCAACTGGATTCCCTTCATATTCATTCAGTATCTCTGCAAATGATTTTGTAGCCCTGTAAGTGCTCTTTTTATGTTCTTTTGCTTCCGGCTTCTTATCCTTTTTCTCCCACTGGGCAAAAATGTCGGCAAAGGAAGTGGCAGATTTTTGAGCCGAGCCTTTTTTAGGCATGGAATAAGGATTCCCTGTCCTTTCAAAGTTTGCAAGGATATCAGCAAAAGATGCATTCGGATTATATCCTCCGACTACCTCTGAAGCCTTTTTCCTCTGCTTGCTGCTCTCCTTTTTAATGGTATTTTCACTCTTTTCTTTCAGGACGATCTGGGAAAAAGGGCTTTCTTCCATCCTTTTCTCTTCAGCCTTCCTTGATTGGAAATCCTGTTCTTTTGCAACCTTCCTTATCTTCTTTCCCATCAGATTTCTCCCTCATCGACAATTGCACTTGTGACGGGGCTTAACAATCTTCTGAGAGTCTCTTCATCAACACCTTCAACTTTGAGGGTGCAGATCACATCACCGCTCTCCTCATCCAAAATGTTATTGAAGCTTATAATCTGGATATTGTTATCTGCAAGGATTTTCGAAATCTTGGCCACCATGCCAACCTTATCTTCAAGGATGAATGTCATGCGTGTCCCATACTGCCTTGCGCCAAAGAGATCCATCAGTATTTTGAACATATCTGATTTCGATACTACGCCTTCAAGCTTTCCATCCTTCACGACAGGAAGGAATGAGAGATCCTGCATGACCATGATCCTTGCAGCCTCTTCAATGCCGGTATCGGGTGAAATGGAGATCACATCGCGGGTCATGATCCCTTCAATGCTCATTGAACCAACCTGGTATGCCATTTCAAGAAGTGACAGCTGCCTGACTTCCGGCATGCTGGCACGGAGAATGTCCTTTTCTGTCAGTACTCCGACAAGGCTCAGGTCATCATCCAGCACAGGGAGTTTTTCCACCCCTTTTTCCTTCATCAGGCTCAGTGCCTCAAGTACTTTCATCCTTTTATTTGCCACAACAGGATGTTTGCTCATTCTCCTGGAAATTATCATATTGCTTCCCCTTTCAGAGTGTTGTTGTCGTGTTCAAAATATAATCTTATTAGTGCTGATTTTCAACTTATTTTCCCACTACCACAGCTCAATAAAAATTGATATTGTTAAATATATGCCGTATTACATAATTTACAGCAAAAGGAAGGCAGAAAGGACTACAGTAAAAAGCCTGAAGCGCATTGCAGCTGAGTACGAGATACCAGTTGAATTCCGCCTGCAGGAAAAAGAGATGGTTAACCATACAAAGAATGGGCCCCTGCTGAAACAGTACAATATCCTGTCCGGCTACATTTTTGCACGTTCTGACGGCATAATAAGAATAGACCTGCTGATTCACCTGACAAAAGCAAATGACTTCTATTACTTCCTGAGCTATCCCGATAAGAGCTGCATAATGCGCGGCACCGATGAGGAATACTGCTCAATGGTATTCGATTTTCCAAAAGTCATAAGGCAGAAGAATGTCCTTATAAGAAAAGGACAGGTTGTCATCGTGAAGCATGGTGCATTCAAGACCCTGAAAGGGAAAATACTGAAAATAGACCCTAAAAGGGAACGTGTTGAAGTTGAGATTATGCTTCTTGGAAAACCAAGCAAGATATCCCTTCCAGTCAGCAATATAGAAGAGGCAGCAGAAGATTCAGATGGAAAAGGAGATAAAAAGCCAACATGGGAATTGGAAAGCCCTTGAAATAAAGATCAAAAATAGATTATAGTAGCTTTTGTTCCAGCAATTAGCTGGCAAAACACAAAGGCGATCCTGTAGCTCAGCTGGATAGAGCGTCCGCCTCCTAAGCGGAAGGTCAGCAGTTCGAATCTGCTCAGGGTCATCGTAACACCAAAAAGGTTTCCTGAAAGAAAGGAGCGGTAATCCAAGAAGCCGCTCCTTATTTTATTGCCGACAAAAATTAATATGGCAATCTGATAAAAACAGGACAGCTGTAACACCATGAAAATCTCACAGAACCGCCATTTTTACGGCTTATCTCCGCAAGATCTGTATTACTACCGAGATTTCAGCCACCCCACTTTTAGTTTTGCCGAATTGCAGAAAGAGGCAGCAACTGCCTATTGAAAATAAAGTTCTCAATCCTATGATGTTTACACTTTTGATACAGCCGGGACTTTGAGACATAGCTCAGTAACATCACTGTCATCAGAATTATTCTTTTTATAAAAGAAATTATACGCTGATCCTGACTGCAATTAATATAGCTCCTTATTAGTCAAAGTTACACTTTTCATTAAAAATCGTTAGATGAAATTACTGACGGACACATTGAAGATCCTTGCAAGCTCCTTCGCTGTCTTCTTGCTTATCGGCCTGATGCCGTTCTCCATATTGGAGATTGCCTGCTTAGTAGTACCAAGCTTCTCGGCAAGTTCACTCTGCGTCATCTTCAGATTCCTGCGAAAGAGCCTCATATTCTTTCCAGGAGTCTCTTCGGCCTTCGCCTTCTTATAGAAATCCATCTCATGGGGATCGAGAAGCTCATCTCCATCATCATCGATTACCGCTATGTTCTCTTTCCCGTATTCCCTGCCAACATAATCAAGAATACCGACAGGAATATCCCCCTCAATCCTGAAGCTAGTATGGGGCTGATTCACGACTACCAACATAGTACACCTCCACAAG
>CASFJV010000048.1 GCA_949295125.1 uncultured Spirochaetales bacterium | reverse complement strand
TTAATTCATTAATATCTAAATCATTAGTTAATAATCTAGACTTATCATCCTCTACTTTTTCTTGAGTAAAATAGATTTGAATTGCCATTCGGTCTCCTTTCTCATACTCCTGACCTAAAATTGATGCTGACGAATATCCAGATTCTGCGAAACCTCCATCTGCAACAGCTTCTATTCCATCATTAATAAATTTAATTTTACCTTCTGCTGCAGAAATAATAGGATTTCCTTCAGGATACTCAAATGTCCCGTCTTTTCCCCAAAGTCCACTACTTTTCATTAAAGCTTCTTTCTGATCAACTGTCAGAGAAACACTTTTGAGCTGATTCAAAACAGTACCGACCGTACTGGTGTATGCAGGATAATGATCAACATAATTCACATCATCATGGTTATCATCTAATTGAGAGTCTATGGCATAGAGGAAAAACTTTATTCTTACCAGATCCCTGTAACCATTCATCGCCGTTCGGATATAAGGCCTATCTCCGAAGTTCTTGTCATTTTCCCCCCTGTAGCAGGCATTAACGATGTCACAAACCTTTGCAACAGAATCCTCATCAACGATCTTTACCCCATCCCATGAGTAAAGCTTAGCATTGGATATAGATATGGTTCTTTCTTTCGTTCCAGATACCAAATCTACGGACGTGTCCACAACAACTGAGAATGAATATTTCTCCCGATTGTAATAGAAGCTAGTTATATCAGCAGTTACCTTATAGCTCATAACAGAATCATTTTGGGTAGCTCTCTCTGTTCTTATATTCTGAACATAAAACCTGAATGACCCCTCATACCAAGTCATATCCATTGCTGTGATCTGCTGATTTTCATCACGCTCCACTTTAACACTCAGGTATTCACCAATATTAAAAGATGAAGAGGAATAAGCCTCATAATTCTCATAGAAATGGGAATGGGCAAGAGTTGTAAGCCTAGCCTCATGTTCCTTGCCATCTATCTCATATCCTGCACTCTCAATAGGCAGAAGAGAATCTACATTCCAGGAATCCGTATATTTATAAATGACATCCAGAATATCTACGAATATAAGGGAATCCCTGGTATCATCCACCATATCACTTATGTCAGAAGAGTCAGGACTTATGATAGTATCACCACCATCTCCAGCTGGACTACATGCAGAAAAAGATACAATTATCAAACCAAGCATCAATAGAGCCTTAAAGCTTTTTTTCATATTTTCCTCTCTTTAATTTTTTTCAGGTAAGGAAATTTTCATGGAATAATTTCTTAGCACTACCCACCTTTAGTGCTACCACACTTACCCCCCCCCGTTGTCAAGTTTTTTAAGGTAGAATAAAGCATTTTCAATAAAAATGAAGAAATCGTATTCACGTCAGGAATTTTAGACATTAGTACACTAACGCGCCTCAGTAGTATTTTGGCT
The DNA here is from genome assembly GCA_949295125.1 of uncultured Spirochaetales bacterium. Lineage (GTDB taxonomy): Bacteria > Spirochaetota > Spirochaetia > Sphaerochaetales > Sphaerochaetaceae > Ornithospirochaeta. Next base: position 24,744 of record CASFJV010000048.1, on the reverse strand, counting down.
ATCTGATTATTCCAAGCGATGAGCATCATCCACAATCAGTTTTATTTCTTACTGCCCCAATAGTTAATTTTTCAAACTACCAACAGTATATAAATATTTGCAGTTAAAGAGGAAATACCGAAAATAAACTTTGGTATGATACAAATGATAAATATTTAATTATAATCTGTTTAGATACAGTAATTTCATGCTTTATCCAGAAAAAAATTCGCGCAGTATCTCGCAGGTATCCCTCACTTTCTAAGAGATATCGTAATTTTTCAGAAAGTATTCGGTGCTTTTGTAAGCCCTAAGTCAACTGCACGGTACAGATACCTGGCAGCAATGGATGAGTATGGTTTCCATTTTTTGCATCTTCTTTCTACTACCTTGGCATCGAGTTTCCTTGCTTTGTAGAGCCATTTGTATGCCTGAATGAATGTAGCATCCTCATATGGCAGGATATCCTTCCTGTCCAGTACAAAGATGAGGTACATTTTTGCAGTCCACATTCCGATTCCACGGAGTGATGTAAGCTTTTCTAAAGCTTCATTATCAGGAAGTTCAGCAAGCTCTCTAAAACAGATCTCACCATTTTGAATGGAAGATGCAAGGCTCCTGATATACCCTATTTTTGTGCGTGACATTCCAGAACTTCTGATCTCATCATCTGAAAGACTGCTTACAGCCTCTGCTGTGATATATCCATTGCAGATATCTGTTAAGCGTTCTGTAATGGCATCTGCTGCCTTTACAGAAAGCATCTGCCCAATTATGGTCGATACCAGAAAGAGGTAAGGATCATCATTGAGTTCATACTCAATGTCTCCAACCATGGAAATCAGCTTGGCAAGCTTTTCATCCCTGGCAATAAGGTACTGAACGGCTTCATGAGTGGCTCTGAGCATTATCGAGATCCTTATCAAGGCCCTTGAACAGCGGCCATATATCAGAATCAGGGAGAGGTGCTATTATCTTCATCCTCTCTTTCCTTACAGGATGGATGAGCTCTATGGATCGGGAATGAAGGCATATTCCCCCATCCCTGTTGCTTCGCTCCGCCCCATATTTCAGGTCTCCTTTTATATGAAGTCCTATGGCCTTCAGCTGTGCCCTGATCTGATGATGCCTTCCAGTTTCAAGCTTAACTTCAAGAAGATAATACCTTTCACTTTCCCTGATAAGGCGGTATGAGAGAACCGCTTTCTGGCTGTTCCTCACTTCCCTGTCATAGGCAACGGAGGTATTTGTCCTTTCATTCCTGACTATGTAATGTATGAGCCTTTCCTCACTCTCCCTTGGCCGGCTTGTAACGATGGCATAGTAGGTTTTATCAACTTCACCTTTCCTGAAGGCATCAGAAAGCCTGGAGAGTGCTTTTTCTGTCTTGGCAAACAGGATGGCGCCGCTTGTGGGCCTGTCCAGGCGGTGAGGAAGGCCAAGGTAAACATTTCCTGGCTTGCTGTACTTCTCTTTCAGGTATGCCTTCACATCATCTATAAGCGTAATATCTCCTGTCTTATCACCCTGGGAGAGTTCCCCCACTTCCTTGTTTATGGCAATAAGATGGTTGTCTTCATAGATTATCCTGCTGCTAAGACTCGTCACTCTCATCTTCCTCAAATAGGTCAGGACCGGCCTCAACACTTGTCTTTGTATCCTTTACCTGCCTGATTGCAATCTTCTCGATCTCTTTGGCTGTCAAGCGCACTCCGCCACCGTTAGGGGATTTCTGAATCCTGAAATCAGCAAATCTCATCTTCTCCTCAAGCTGCTTGTAGCCCTTTCCTTTCTTATATGTCAGGAAGATGACAGCTGCCGGATAAAGGCTGAACTTCTTTATCTTTGCATCAGGGTTCTTCAGGACGGAATATACCTTTCCTGTGGTGAATGATGAGATCTGGAACCGCTTGATATAACATATGCGTTTCTGGTCAAGCTTGCTCTTTTCTGTATAGATTACAGTAAAGACTTCCTTGCTTATTATCTCCTTTTCTCCATAGTTGTAGTAAGCAAGCCCTTCCGTACCAATGTATTCCTTGTCAGTTACGGCTGCCACCCTGTATTCTCCATTGTTCTTCATGTAGAAGACCTTGTCGAATGGAGAAACCTTCATGAGCACCTCACCAGTCTTGACATTGGTTCCCATATATCCCGTTTCCTTATCGTAACGGAGATCCATGTTCCTTACTGCCACTTCCTTTGCCGTCAGGCTTTCAAAGGATGAAATTTCCGTCTTTCTCTTATGGGTCTCCTTATCTGCCATTTCAATCAGGTCATCAAGATAGGAGATCGCATACTCAACAATATTTGCGATATGGTGCTCGATTGCGCTGATCTTTGCGTTTATCTCATTGATCTCGTTCCTGTTCTTCTCGATATCGAATAAGGAAATCCTGCGGATTGGGATTTTCAGGAGCCTGTCTATGTCTTCATCTGTAATTGGTTCGTTGTTTATCTCTGCCATAAACGGCTTGAAACCGCTTACGATAGCCTTGTTTACATCCCCCTCCGTGGTTTTGCTCTCAATCTTCTTATAAATTCTCTCTTCTATGAAGATTCTTTCAAGCGTTCTTGCCCTGAGCTTTTCCAATAGGTGCCCTTTTTCAATATTGAGCTCTTTTGTAAGTACATCAACAAGGTGGTGCGCATGGTATTCAATCTGCTCACTGATTGGAACCACATGCGGCAGTCCATCTTTTATTACAAGGGGATTGCAGCTTATCTTCACCTGGCAGTCCGTAGTCGCATAAAGGACATCCACCATATCCTTTGAATATGTGTTTCTCTGCCATCTGATCTCAACTCTTGCCTTCTCTGCGGTGAAGTCATCTATCTTATCTATCTTAAGCTGGCCGTTCTTGTTTGCATCTTCAATTGACTGTATCAGGCGTTCGCTTGTAATGCCGTATGGAAGTTCCTCCACGATGATCTTCTTTGGATCCTCCGCATTGAGCCTGGCCCTTATGGTGACCTTTCCTGTTCCGTCAGCATATTCAGAGACATCAAGTATTCCCCCGCCTGGGAAATCAGGATAGATTTCGATCTTCTTACCCTTCAGCACATCCTTTTCGGCCTCAAGGACCTCAATGAGGTTATGGGGAAGGATCACAGTTGACATTCCGACTGCAATTCCCTGAGTGCCCTGAACGACTACTACAGGAATCTTTGCTGGAAATACCACCGGCTCTTTGTTCCTTCCATCATATGAGTCAACGTATTCCGTGATCTCCGGAGAGAGGAATACTTTTTTAGCAAACGGCAGAAGGCGGCATTCGATATATCTTCCTGCTGCTGCATCATCTCCAGTGAGGAAGTTTCCAAAGTTACCCTGCTTCTCTATGAAAAGATCGGAGTTTGCAAGATTTACAAGGGCATCCTTGATTGAAGCATCTCCATGAGGATGGTATTTCATGGCAGCTCCAGTCACATTTGCCACCTTATTGAATTTTCCATCATCCATTTCAAAAAGCGTATGCATGATACGCCTCTGAACCGGTTTCAACCCATCCTCGATATCCGGAATAGCACGCTCACGTATTACGTATGAAGCGTACTCTAGAAAGTTTTTCTTATATAGTTCGTCTGCATGTGCCATCAGATCAGATTCTCCATAATGTATTCCCTGCGTTTAGGAGTATTGTCTCCCATGCAGAAGTCCATGACTTCCCTTGTCTCCTTAATCGAAGATATGGAGACAGGGACAAGGCGCATATCCTCTCCGATAAACGCACCAAACTCTTTAGGATCTATCTCTCCAAGCCCTTTGAACCTCGTTATCTCGGCATTGCTCAGCTTTGAAGCGGCATCATCCCTTTCCTTTTCAGAGTAGCAGTATATTACTTCCTTCTTATTGCGGACCCTGAAGAGCGGAGTCTCAAGGATGAACAGATGCCCCTGTGTGACCAGCTCCTCAAAGAATGTAAAGAAGTAGGTCATGATGAGGTTCCTGATATGGAAGCCATCGTTATCAGCATCGGTTGCGATAACCACTTTCGCATACCTCAGGTTCTCGATATCATCCTCAATTCCGAGAGCAGCCATTATGTTGTAAAGCTCATCATGCTTATATATAACGCTCCTCTTCTGCCCCTCAACGTTATAAAGCTTTCCCCTCAGGCTGAAAACTGCCTGGTACTCGGCTTTCCTGCACTGTGTGATGGTTCCGCTTGCACTGTCTCCCTCTGTCAGGAAAATCATGGATTTCTCAGCTTCTTCCCTATGGGCATTGGACCTGTCCGTAAGATGGTACATGCAGTCCCTGAGCTTCTTGATGCTCGTTGCTGTCTTCTTTGCCTTTTCCCTTGCCCCTGCCCTCAGTGTCTGCTCTTCCTTGTGTATGCTCTCGTTGTTCTGTATCTTCTGATGCAGGGCCTGAGCAACTTTCTGGTTCTTCATCAATGCATCAACAATGGCTTCCTTGACTGTTGATACAAGCCAGCCTTTCACATCCGTATTTCCAAGCTTGTTTTTCGTCTGGCTCTCAAAAACCGGATCCTTGATCTTAATGGCGATAGCTCCAACTATTCCATCCCTTATCTCAGGCGCAGCCCAGTTCTTCTTGAAGAATTCATTAACACCTTTAAGCACACCTTCCTTGAACGCAGCCAGGTGAGTGCCTCCATCAGAGGTATGCTGCCCGTTGACATATGAGAAATAATTCTCGCCATAGCTCTGTGTATGGGTGAATGCAAACTCAACCTGCTCATTCTTGAAGTGTATGACATCATAAAGAGCGACATCTCCAAGCTCCTTTCCAAGAAGATCCATCAGGCCGTTCTGGCTTTTGATGATCTCCCTGTTGAAAGAAAGGGTAAGACCTGTATTCAGGTAAGCATAATTCCATAGCCTGGAACGGATATAATCGGGATTGTAATTGTATTCGCCGAACACATCCTTATCCGGGACAAACTCAAAATAGGTTCCATTCTGCTCTTCTGTAGAGCCCTCTTCCTTCTTCTTAAGCTTCCCACGTGCAAATGTAGCAGACACATACTGTCCATCCCTGAAGCTTGATACCTTGAACTCGCTTGAAAGGGCATTAACGGCCTTTGTTCCGACTCCGTTAAGTCCTACGGAATACTGGAAAGCGTCCCCGGAATACTTTGCCCCTGTGTTTATCTTGGATACACAGTCAACAACCGCGCCAAGAGGAATGCCGCGCCCGAAATCCCTGACGGTCACCCTGTTGTTCAGTACCGTAATCAGGATCTTCGTTCCGTGCTTCATGACAAACTCATCTATTGAATTGTCTATGATCTCCTTGAGAAGGATATATATTCCATCGTCTATGTGGCTGCCATCCCCCAGACGTCCGATATACATTCCCGGCCTTGTCCTGATATGCTCAAGCGGTGATAACGATTTAATGCTCTCTTCTGTGTATTTTACATTTGCCATATCTTTATATTACCTTAAAAATCTGGGATTAATTAAATGAATTTTAAATATATATGGCGCATTTTTCAACATGTGTTAATTTTTAGTCAGGTAAGGAAATCAAGATTGCTTTTTATGATCTCTCCAATCCTTTCAGAATGGACTATGTAAGATCCATGATCCTCATGATCAAGGATGACAAGCCTTGATGAAGGAATGCTAGATGCTATGAACTCAGTATCCTTTCTCTTAACGACATCATTATCTGCTGCCAGTATAAGGGATGGGCATTTTATCTTTGCCAGATCCGAAGCTTTCAGGTGCGGTCCGTTTATCATGAGATAGTCATATTTATCACGGCTGTAGAGGATTTTGAGCCTTATTCCGCGGTACACATATCTCTTCAGCCCCTTTGGATGGGAATTGGCGCCTGCCGCTATTACCGCAGAAAAAAGGTCAGGCCTTTTCGCAGCTGCGTACAGTGCTGCGATCCCGCCATCTGAAAAGCCGAAGAGTATGGGCTTTTCGATCCCAAGCTCCTCAACAAATGCTATGATATCATCACTGAGAAGGTTGTAAGTGAGATCCTCTGTATCCTCGCTCTCTCCATGGCATCTTGAATCAACAAGATACAGCTTGAATCCTGTTTTCAGCACTTCTGATGCCTTGTCGAATATCGTATGGTCTTCCCTGTTTCCATGCATCATGACAAGGGCCCGCCCTTCCCCTTCTGTCTCATAATAAAGCTCTATTCCGTTAACCTTGACTCTCATGCCTAAATAGTATCATTTAATGTGCCAAAAGTTGAATAAAAAGAATGAAGTGAATATCATATGGGGCATGAGCAAGTATCCTTTTAATGAAATTGAAAAGAAATGGCAGAAATACTGGGAAGAGAATAAGACATACAGGGTTACTGAAGACCCGTCCTTCCCGAAAGATAAGAGGCGCTATGTCCTCGATATGTTCCCATACCCATCAGGAGCCGGACTGCATGTAGGACATCCGGAAGGCTATACTGCAACAGATATCTACTCCAGATACCTTACAATGAACGGATACAATGTCCTTCATCCAATGGGATTCGATGCTTTCGGACTTCCAGCAGAGAACTATGCAATAAAGACCGGAACACACCCATATACAACGACAAAGAAGAATATAGAGAATTTCAGGAGGCAGCTTAAGAGCCTTGGATTCTCATATGACTGGGACAGGGAAATCTCCACATGCGATGAAGAGTACTACCACTGGACACAGTGGATCTTTGAAAAACTGTATGAGAAAGGACTTGCATATGAGGCAAGCACTCCTATTAACTGGTGCCCAAGCTGCAAGACAGGGCTTGCCAATGAAGAGGTCAAGGAAGGAAGATGCGAGCGCTGCGGTGAGAAAGTTGAGAAGAAGAATATAAGGCAGTGGATACTCAAGATCACAGCTTATGCAGACCGCCTGCTTGAGGACCTGGATTCACTGGACTGGCCGGAGTCTGTAAAGGCAATGCAGCGCAACTGGATCGGACGCAGTGAAGGAGCATCCGTAAACTTCAAAATTGATGGAATGGATGAATACCTTGAAGTGTATACGACAAGGTGTGACACCCTCTTTGGTGCCACATATATGGTTATTGCTCCGGAGCACAGGCTTGTAAAGGAACTCACAACAGTAGAACAGAAGGAAGCTGTTGAGAAATATATTGATGAGACAAAGCACAAAAGCGATCTTGAGAGGACAGACCTTGCAAAAGACAAGACCGGAGTATTCTCCGGAAGCTATGCAATCAATCCAGTAAATGGAAAGAAGATCCCGATCTGGATTGCAGACTATGTCCTGATAAGCTACGGAACCGGAGCCATCATGGCTGTTCCTGCCCACGATGACAGGGACTGGGAATTTGCAAAGAAATTCGGACTGCCAATCATCGAGGTGCTTAAGAGTGAGGTTGATGTCCAGAAGCAGGCATGGACTGAAGATGGAATCCATGTTAATTCCGAATGGCTTGATGGGCTGAACAAAAAGGATGCCATAGAAAAGATGCTCTCATGGCTTGAGGAGCATAAGTGCGGACATAAGGCAATTAACTACAAGCTCCGTGACTGGGTGTTCTCAAGGCAGCGCTACTGGGGTGAGCCTATTCCACTGGTACACTGCCCTAACTGCGGAACAGTCCTTGTCCCTGAAAATGAGCTTCCGCTCACTCTTCCGGAAGTTGAGAAGTATGAGCCAAGCGGAACAGGAGAGAGCCCACTTGTAAATGTGGAGAGCTGGGTGAACTGTGAATGCCCTAAATGCCATGGAGCGGCAAAGAGGGAGACAAACACAATGCCTCAGTGGACAGGCTCATGCTGGTATTACCTGCGATTCATTGATCCACATAACCATGAAGCATTTGTAGATCCTGAAAAAGAGAAATACTGGATGCCGGTTTCACTCTATGTTGGCGGAACGGAGCACGCCGTACTCCACCTGCTCTATTCAAGATTCTGGCACAATGTCCTTTATGATCTCGGCCTTGTCTCAACAAAGGAGCCATTCCAGAAACTCGTCAATCAGGGAATGATCACATCCTTTGCTTACCAGAAGAAAAACAAGAGCCTTGTCCCTGTTGATAAAGTGAAGGAAACAGAGCCAGGGAAGTTCATAGAAGAAGATACTGGAGAAGAAGTGACTCAGGTTATTGCAAAGATGAGCAAGAGCCTGAAAAACGTAATCAATCCAGATGATTTCATCAGAAACTATGGTGCAGATTCCGTAAGGATGTATGAGATGTTCATGGGACCTCTCACAGAAAGCAAGCCATGGGCTACCAATGGCTTCATGGGTGTCTACAGGTTCCTTGACAGGATCTGGAGAATAATAAGCGAGAGGAATATCGTAGATATCGAACCGGAAAAGGAACTCGACAGGCTTACCCATAAGACAGTGAAGAAAGTAACAGAGGATACAGAGACACTTAACTTCAATACTGCAATAAGCCAGATGATGGTCCTTGTAAATGAGATAAACAAGCTCGAAAGCGTTCCTAAGAAGACACTTGAGACCCTTGCCCTGCTGCTTTCTCCATACACACCTCACCTGGCTGAGGAGATGTGGGAAATGCTTGGACATAAGCCATCAATCTCAAAAGAGAAATGGCCTTCATATGATCCGGCAAAATGCATTGATGATGAAGTTGAGATTGTAATCCAGGTGAATGGAAAGCTGAGAAGCAAGCTCATGATGCCTGTCAACAGCAGCAAGGAAGCAGTGCTTGATGCTGTCAGGAAGGATGGAAAAACATCTCAGTGGACAGAAGGGAAAACGGTTATAAAAGAAATTGTTGTCCCAAACAAGCTTGTAAACCTTGTTGTGAAATAAGTGACAGCATATTCCAGCAAGCCATCACATAAGGGTCATTAAAGGCGCTTTGTGATGGCTTTTTTCATCTGCATCAGAATCGCTATTTCCGGAAATTTTCCCTCAAAAAGATAATATTTCTTCTTTCCATGACTCTATTTACGTGTCTTACTGGAAAAACTTACTCCAAGCAATTGGCTTTAAAAACAAATTGATATCAGCCTCCGTTCACTTCTTCAACAAACAGGTTATTTCCATCTATCCGGAATTTAATGTCAAAGGAAGAATAGGCCATGCAATAGATGCGATCTGGATCATGATGGTACTGAGGACGGGGATCCAGGGACAGCAGTTCCACTGCTTCATTCCTTATTTCTTCCGGGATGATTTCACTGTTAACAACCGTAAGTTTTCTTTGCCCGATATCATCTGTAAAGCCTGCTTTTGCCCCTGGATGGCAGTCTGTATATGGAATATATGGTTTGATATCATATATGGCAGTGCCACTCAGGATATCGGCTCCGCTTACTATCAGTTCAGGGCCATCCAGTATTCCTTCAAGCCTTACAGAAGAAAGTGCGATTGGATTGGGCCGTTTTGGAGACCTTGTTGCAAAGACTCCAAGCCTTCTTTTTCCTCCAAGGCGTGGAGGCCGGACCGTTAATCCATCTTTCTCTTCCGCTTGCCATAAAAGCCAGATATACTCAAATCCCTCCAGCCCCCTTATTGCATCAAGGCTCCTATATTCCTTCTCAAAGACAATGCGTGACATATTTCCGACAAGCCCGCTCTGCCTTGGAATTCCAAATTTAGAGCCAAAGCTGTTATATATTCGTGCGACTGTTTTCATACGCTTATTATATATGATAGCCTGCCAGGTTTCCCCATCAGGATATTCTGCTGTCAGCATAATCATTTATATGTTTATTTTTGTAAACGAAATGCATAATCGGTATATTTTATTTCGTTTACTGTTTTTAATTTGACATATTCCGTGAATGATCATACATTGAGAATTAGGGAGCGCCATAATGGAAACAGTAAGAATAGAGAAGCTATGCCTGAAAAACTTCAAGAACGTGCACTACGGGTCATTTACAATGCCTTCTTTCCTGAAAAAGGACTTCTTTTCTGCAGATATCCTCGGAATCTACGGGCAGAACGGATCTGGAAAGACTGCGGTGATAGATGCCTTCAACATACTTCAGAAGATCATGAGCGGAGAGCATCTGAATGAAGGAAGCTCCAATTTAATTAATGTGGAGAGCAATGACGCCTCCATCGAGCTTGGCTTTTCTGTTGGAAAGGATCTTTACAGATACACGCTCCTTTTCGGAAAAAATGATGATAAAGGGAAACTGAAATCTGAACTTCTGGAAGTGAGGAAGAAGAAAGAGGACGGAGAGGGATATGAAAGGGAGAGGGCAGTACTTGGCTATGATTATACGGAGCATGAGATAAGGCCGGAGTCTGTATTCAGGAAGATAGTAAGGGCAAACAAGAAACTTGAGCTTGACCTGCTGGTTTCCGCGCGGATGGCAGAAAAGAATGAAAGCTCATTCCTCTTCTCGCCTGATGGTGCGTATGAAATACTTATTGGACTTCCTGAAGAGTTCAGGGAAAGCATTTCAAAACCTGTAGAAGAGATAAGATCCTATGCTGAGACAAACCTGATAGTATTCTCAACAAGGGATGCCGGCATGGACTCAAACCTTATGCTGAACCTGACATACAGGAAAGAGGAGAAAGGAGAGCTTGTAAAAGGGAATATCCCTTTAAGCCTTAAGCGGCCATCCGTAATAAGCATGGAAGATAAAAAGCTTCTTGAGAACATGGTGAAGGAGATGAATACGGTACTAAGCGCTATCGTGCCCCATCTCGTGCTCGGAGTGTATAACGCAGGAGAAGAGCTTACAGGAGAGGGAAAGAAAGGATATCTTGTCGAGATAGTGTCGCTTAAGAACGGGAAGGCAATCCCGCTCAGGTACGAAAGCGAAGGAATAATAAAGATCATTTCAATCACAAACGTGCTGCTATGTGTTTACAACAATCCATCTGTCTGCCTGATAATCGATGAATTTGATGCTTCTGTTTTTGAATACCTGCTTGGAGAGCTTATAAGCATATTCAGCAAGGGGGCAAAGGGACAGATGATCTTCACAAGCCATAATCTCAGGATCCTTGAGATGATAGACAAGGACTCTGTGATATTCAGCACATCAAATCCGGATAACAGGTACATAAGGCTGACGAATATCAAGAGCACAAACAACCTCCGTGATGTCTACATCAGGTCCATCCTGCTTGGAGGGACGAAAGAAAACATCTATGAAGAGACGGACAGCCAGGAAATCGGCCTGGCACTCAGGAGAGCATGGAGAGATGGCAAAGAGTAGGAAATTCGTCCTGGTAATATGTGAAGGGCCGACAGATGAAAACGCACTCTACAGGATATTCAAGAGTTTTTTCTCCCCCTGTGAGATAAGGTTCCATATCTCACATGGCGATCCACTGATCATAAACAGGGAAGATAAGAATCCCATGGCAAGGATAAGGGCCATGGTACAGGAGGAAAAGAAGCGGTATGCACTCCGTGACAGTGACATAGCCGCAGTCATCCAGATCACAGATACTGATGGTGCATTCATACCGGATGAAAGAATCACAGAGACAGATATCTCAAACAGGATCATTTACATGGAAGATGAGATAAGGACGAAATTCCCAGACTCGATAATCTCACGCAACAGGAAAAAGAGGAGCAATGTCAACAAGCTGCTCAACCACTACGGCATCAATGATGAGATACCATACCGCCTTTATTATGTCTCAAGGAACCTTGAGCATGCACTTTACGGAATTGATGGCAATCTGAATGACAGCAGGAAGGGCAATCTTGCAGATGACTTTTCCGATGAGTTCGGGCGCGACTGGAGAAGGTTTCTTGCATATATCGAGAAAGAGTGCAGTCCACTTGGAGCAAGCTATGAAGAGTCATGGGCCCTTATAGAAAAAGGGACGGCATCACTTGAGAGGCATACAAACCTGAACCAGATGTTTGAAGAGTTCTCATTCCTCTTTTACGGGAAACTCTAGAGTTCGTAAACCCTTGCAAGACCTCCCATGCTCGTTTCCCTGTAAAGGGATGGAAGGGCGTGTCCGGTCTCCATCATCACTTCAACCACATCATCAAAGCTTATCTTATGCCTGCCATCCCCTACCAAGGCATAGCTGGCATGGTCCACAGCCCTCATGCATGCAAAGCCGTTGCGCTCTATGCATGGAATCTGCACAAGCCCCATCAGAGGATCACATGTAAGCCCTAAATGGTGTTCAAGCCCCATTTCAGCTGCATATTCCACCTGATGCACGCTTCCTCCAAGCAGATAGCACACGGCGGCTCCCGCCATGGCGCATGCAACTCCGACTTCCCCCTGGCATCCGACCTCTGCACCGCTGATGGAACCGTTTGCCTTCACTATATTGCCAACCATGCCTGCAGTAAGTATTGAGCGCAGCATCCTTATCTCAGGAATCTTATATTCCTGCTGAATATAATAAAGGGCACCGGGGAGCACTCCACAGCTTCCACATGTTGGAGCTGTCACTATCTTTCCTCCACCTGCATTCTCCTCACTTACAGCCAGTGCATATGAATGGGCGACAAGAGTATTTCCAAGGGCACCTGACATTGAGATTGCCTGCTCATGCACGGTACATGCTTTTCTTGCAAGCTTGAGCCCTCCAGGAAGAACTCCTTCGGCCTCCAGGCCCCTTTTTATTGCATCGGTCATCACGGTCCAGACTTCCTTTGCGTAATCCAGGATTCCTTCGCCTTCCCTCTCCACTGCAACTTCCCAAAGCTGCATGCCGCTCTCATCACAGTACTTCAGGAGCTTATCCATCGAGCCAAGAAGATCATCAGGATAGACATCGGCTTCCTTATTCTCACTGCTCTCCCCTTCCCTTACTATCTTTCCTCCTCCGACAGAATAATAGGTTTCCCTTATTTTCCCATCCTGGCTGGAGAGGCTGAGGCAGTTCGGATGGAATGGCTTGAAAACATCAGGATACCAGAAGATCTCGCATTCAATTGCAGCATTCCTAAAGGCCTCCCTTATGGCTTTATCGGTCAAATGCCCCTTGCCTGTTGCGGCAAGAGATCCATAAAGTTCAGCTTTCACGCTTTTAACATCACCATGCCTTTCTATAAAATCTTCACTTGCCTTTCTTGGTCCCATCGTATGACTGCTTGACGGGCCATATCCTATCCTGAATAACTCCCTTAAAGATTCCATGAATATGATTATAAGGCAGAGGCATGAGCACTCTCAATACCATGACCTGAACTCTTCCACCTTGCTTATGTATTCACCGCTGCCAGAAACAGCAAGAGTGAGCATCTTATCCATATTCTCATGTATGAAGATATATACCCCTTCATAAAGTGAGAGCGTTATGCTCTCTGCACTCTCCCTGACAATTATATCTGGAATGTCATCCCTGTCCGAATGCCATCTTCCATATATTAGGTTTTCAAGCTTTACCGGGTATTTCTCACCTCTGATCCTGCTTGAGAGAGTCAGTTTTCCCTTCTCAAGCATACTAAGGAATTCCATCTTGTCAATTTCATCTGCCTCATAGCGCTCAAGAAGCAAGGAAAGGGAAATGTTTCCTGCAAGGGTTGGCGCTTCTTCTGCGATATCCATCAGGAACTCAATAAGGGAAGAATCACGGTAACAGAACGTGCTTACATCCTTTCCAGGCTCCTTATAGGCAGAAAGGGGCGTAAACATCTCTGCTGGGTATATCAGGAAAAAAGAGAGCAAGCCCCGTTTAACGCTTACTTCCACCCGCCTTGAATGGGAAGGGATATGCAAGCTCTGGACACGCTTTCCATCAAAGTAGCGGAGCGTGTAGTAGATGCTTTCATTGCTCATCTCTTCAAGAGGTATGCTTAGGGGAAGGGAAAGGACAACATCCTCATCAGTTACAAGGGAACAGGAGAGGATTAAAAAAGGAAAAGACAGGAACAGCATGATTTTCTTCATACATTTTTAAGTGCTCGAAAACCATAAACCTGCCAATTATTTCACTTTGATTCAGTCTCCTTAAGTTTTGAAAGGAGGAGCCTTCTCATATCCAAAAGGATTTCCTGTACTTTCCCACTCTTATAGTCAGCATATGTCCAGGAAAAGGATTCATATCCCTTATGATGGTACATAAGCGTGACTTCTGCATATAAATTATGCCCGATTGCTATTCTATGTGCCCTGTTCTTAGTTGTGGCAAGAACTATATTGCCTATGCTCATTGTCCCTGGATCGAGGTTTACCTTGCGCTTTCCGTCTACCTCATATTTTTCTTCAAGCCTGTTTGTAAAGAGTTTTGCATCCCTCAATCCATCCGGTGTGACAAGATTATCAAAGGCAATGAAGAAACGCTCAATCGGGCATCCCATCTCCTCATCATAATATGAGGTAAAATCAAAAGGGATTGACCTGGAAACAGAGGCTATCTTTCCAAATTCTTCTTCCAGTTCTTTTTTAAGGCTCTCTGGAAATCCTATAGAGGAGAGCACTCCTGAAAAAAGGAGCACCCTCTCATATTCCTTTTCTTTCATTAATGCGCCGCCGTGTAGGTTCCAAGGATCCTGAATGTCACGGTATTTTCCTTCAAAAGCGGGATGATCGAGTCAAGGTCATGCCTATCTTCAAGCTCTGTCTCAACAAAGAATGAGTATTCCCATGGCTTTCCAAGAATAGGCCTGCTCTCAAGCTTCTTCATATTGAGTCCATGCTTCTGCAGGATATCAAGGACTACAAAGAGGGAGCCCGGCTTATCCGGAGTGCTGAATGTCATTGATGCCCTGTTGATCTTTCCTGCACTCCTGAAGAATTCCGCATTCTCACTCCTGCTTATAACATAGAACCTGGTATAGTTCTTCGGATTTGTCTCAATGGAAGGCTTGAGGATTTCAAGGCCGTAATGTGCAGCAGCTGCATCTCCCGCAATTGCGGCAGCATCCATCATCCTGTTCTCCTTTATGTATTTTACGGCTCCGGATGTATCATAGAACGGTATCTGTGCTGCATCTGGAAGGTTCTCAGACAGGAATTCCCTGCACTGGGCTAGCCCCTGAGGATGTGAGTACACCCTCTTTATGTCTTCCATCTTCACGCCAGGATTTACTATCAGGTTATGGATTACCCTGAGCTGAGCCTCACCGACCACGGTAATATTCCCTTCAACATTCAACAGATCAAGGTTTTCGTATATTGTTCCCCCGATCGTGTTCTCAATTGGGATAACGCCATACTTTGCCTTTCCCTTTGCAACCGCATCAAAGACATCCTTGAATTCCTTGCATGGAAGAACAGTCTGGTCTTCATTGAATGTCCTTCTTATCACAAGTTCGCTGAAGGCTCCCCTCTCTCCCTGGAATGCTACAGTATCTGAAGATCTGGATCCTTCCTCTGCCTTATAGTCTTCCTTCATTGCCTCCGGAATCCTTCTCGGAGTCTTTTCAACAGCCTTTCCTACGACAGGGGCAAGTGCCTCGATATCCCTCATGAGGCGTTCAAACTGTTCCGGATATAATGACTGAGGGCCATCAGAGAGCGCTTTTTCAGGATGGTCATGCACCTCAACCATAACTCCGCTTGCTCCTCCGGCAATAAGGGCAAGAGCCATTGGGGAAACCATATCCCTTATTCCTGTAGCATGGGATGGATCCCCGATTACAGGCAGGTGTGTAAGCTTCTGGACCACAGGGATGGCAGAACAGTCAAGAGTATTCCTTGTTGCCTTTTCAAATGTCCTGATTCCCCTCTCGCAGAGAACAACCTGGTCCGTTCCTGAAGCCATAAGGTATTCAGCTGCCATAAGCCACTCTTCAATAGTTGCGCTCAGGCCCCTCTTTAAAAGCACAGGCATTCCTGTCTTGCCAACTTCCTTCAAGAGCTCGAAATTCTGCATGTTCCTGGCTCCTATCTGGAACATATCTATATAGCCTTTCATAAGCTCAACATCTTTTGGAGAGACAATTTCAGTTGTTACCGGCATATCGAATGCATCACCGGCCTTCCTCAGGTATTTCAGCCCCTCTTCTCCAAGTCCCTGGAAGGAATATGGGCTTGTCCTTGGCTTGAAAGCTCCTCCCCTGAGTATCACAGCTCCGGCTTCCCTAACTTTTTCCGCTATTCTCATGATCTGGTCTTCACTTTCAACCGCACATGGCCCTGCTATGACAGCAATACGGCTTCCACCGATCTTCACATTCCTGACACTTACAATCGTGTCCTCTTTCTTCAGCTCGCGCGATGCTAGTTTATAAGGCTTTGAAATAGGGACTACAGAAGACACTCCATCAAGGATTTCAATGCTTCTCGGATCAACCTGGACAGTTCCAACTGCACCAAGCACCGTATCCTCTTTTCCAATGATCTCCTTTACGATGAAACCCTTTTCCTTAAGGGTTTTCTTTATATTGTTTTTTTCTTCGGCTGTAACACCTTGTTTTAAGATGATAATCATGATAACTACTTATCCAATATTTGACCTATTTTGGTCAACTGCAAGGAATAGCTATGTACGATAAGATTTTCCAGGATATTTTCGATATTTTCTCAGCTGAGCTTAAGAGGAGGAATATCAAGCTTCCTTCTGTCTCTGAAATAGCGGGCGAAGATAACGATCCATATAGGATACTAGTCTCTACGCTCCTGTCTTTGAGGACAAAAGACAGCGTTACAATAGACAGGTCAAAAGCACTGTTTGAGAAAGCAGGGAACTTTGAGGATATCCTGAAAATGGATAATAAGGAGCTTGAAGAGACTATAAAGCCGGTATGCTTTTACAGGGTGAAAGCAGAGAACCTGAAAAAGATAGCGAAGATAATAACTGAAAAATACAATGGTTCTGTCCCCCGTGACATGGATGCACTGCTTGCCCTTCCAGGAGTCGGTATCAAGACTGCATCCCTGACGCTGAACCTTGGGTTTAATGAACTGGCAATCTGTGTGGACTGCCATGTCCATCAGATACTGAACAGAATCGGAGTAATAGAGACAAAAAGTGCTGAGGAAACGGAAAAAAGGCTGAGGGAAATTCTTCCTGAAAGATTCTGGATACCTCTTAATGAACTGCTTGTCAGCTATGGGCAGAGCGTATGCAGAAGCGTCTCTCCGCTTTGTTCTGAATGCCCCTACTCTGATAGATGCAGGAAAGTCGGAGTAGCTGTCCACAGGTAACAAAAAAAGCTCTGGCGAGGATGACCAAAGCTCAGCAAAGTGCATAACGGAATTGCCGACCGTTTGCCGTAAAACCAAAACTAAAGAAAAAGAAAAAGATCTACAGCAGAAGATTAATTTCCCATAATCCCAGTGGCTATTTATTATGTTAGTGTCAATATAAAATAATAGTCAATAAATTTTTGTAACTTTTTTTAAAGAAAAGCATTAGTAATATTTTACTATATGGCTGGAAAGAAAAGGAAAGCAGTGCCGGAGCACTGCCTTTTCCCTTATTTCACGATGCCTTTCAGAGCCCCTTTGCTTGCCTGGAGAATCGAAAGAAGGATCAGGATATGGTAGATGAATCCTTCAAGCCATTCAAAGATCTCGATTCCTGATATATTGCCGAATCCGTAAACGAAATCTGAGAATATGATAACAAGCACCCATACTATGGATACAATGATCATGCTGTATTTGGAAAATACCGGCTTGATTCCACTTATGAAGATAGGAACAATGATCAGCAAGCCGCAGACAATCAGGATTACACCTAGAATGATATTCACGGTTTCGTTATCGATTGCCCTATACAGGTCATTTCCTCCGCCATTAGCAACGCCCTCAATTCCGATACAGACGAAAAGCAGCCCTACAAGGATTTTAAGAGCTACATCGCCTACTGCCTTAACTTGTACTTTAGCCATTAGAAAACTCCTTTCTATTGAATTGGAATACTGCCTTCAATTATAATGTTTTTGTGATAAAACTTATAGCCTTTTTAGGTAATCCAGGACAAGAATACAAAAACACAAGGCATAATGTTGCATTCTCCTTATTCGACAGAATTGCAGGAAACGATGGCCTGAAAAGCAAATTTCATTCAATTTTTGCAGAATATAACGGAATCAAGCTCATAAAACCAATGACAATGATGAATCTCTCAGGAACGGCTGTAAGTGAGGCAAAATCTTTCTATAAGCTCAGTAATGATGAAATAATGGTATGCCATGATGATTCTGAGCTTGAGCTTGGAACTGTGAAGATGCAGATGGGTGGAGGGCTTAAGGGCCATAATGGGCTTAAAAACATAAGGGAGCGCATCGGAGGAGATGGCTTTTACCGCCTCAGGATCGGAATTGGACGTCCCAGATATGGGGATATGAAGATATTTGTGCTCTCTCAGTTCACAGAAAGTGAGATGCCGGTAATAGATTCTGCTCTTTCGAATGCACAAAACATCATTAAATGTCTAAAATAAGTTCTTTTTCCCTACTTCTGTTTAACTTTTTCGTGTTAAAATAGACAAAGCAAAGGAGGATCAGCAATGGAAAAGAGAGATTTCCGTATCTCCGATATTGTCCGAAGTGATCTGGATTTGAACACTCCGGTTTTCAAGACCAATGAAAACATATCAGAACTGTACAGGGAAGCCCTGGCAATCTCATACAGCTATAACGAAAAAGTCCGATCAAAAGGAAAAAGTGATTTTATTTCTGCAGGAAAACTGCATGCAACGGCGGTCCTCCATCTTCTTTACCAAATAGTGCTCACAGCCTGCATGAATGCAGGACATGCCGACTTCTTTTTAAGAAGGCAGAAAGCCATTGAGGAAAATGATGAACTGAAGAATGCGCTCTCTTTTTACTCTGAGCACTTCCCTTCCCCCCTTCTGAGGGAAGAAAAAGTTGAAGGAATAAGGAAGAGGGAGGAAGACTCCAGGGCTTTCTTTGTCCACCAGGTCATGATAAACAATCCTGCCTTGGTCGAGGCATCAAAACCGTTTGTATATCCGGAAGGACTGGTATATCCAAATGGTTTTTCTTCCCTTGCATCCCTTCTTTCAGCTTACATAAAAGATGAAAGCAGGAATGGAAAGAGCCTTGAAGACGAAGATATCTTCACACTGCTTACAAAACCAAGCAGGATTTACCCTAACTCACTGACAGACCAGATCAGGTACATAATAAAGGAGTGGTCATACCTGCTTCCGAAAGAATTGATAGAACTGCTTCAGCTGTCAATCTCATATATCAGGGAAGAAGAGAGGGATCGGGGAATTCCTGGCCCTCCAGGACCAATGCCTGTGACAAACTATGCAGACGAGGAATATAACGAATATGAGGCATTCAGTGATGACTCAAACTGGATGCCACGCGTTGTAATGATCGCAAAATGCACTCTTGTATGGCTGGATCAGCTGTCCAAGGAGTACAAGAGGGAGATCACAAGGCTTGACCAGATTCCAGACAGGGAACTGGACCTTTTAAGGGAAAGAGGCTTTACGGCCCTATGGCTTATCGGGCTCTGGGAAAGGAGCACGGCAAGCAAAACAATAAAGAATCTCTGCGGAAATCCAGATGCCGAGGCCTCAGCATACTCACTCAAGGATTATGATATCGCAGCATCAATCGGAGGATGGCCGGCACTTGAGAACCTCAGGCAGCGCTGCAAGGAGAGGGGAATCAGGCTTGCATCAGACATGGTTCCAAACCATACAGGCATTGACGGCAACTGGGTATATGAACACCCGGATTATTTCATCAGCCAGGACTGGCCGCCATTCCCTTCATATTCATACAACGGTCCGGACCTCTCCACAAATCCAGATTTTGAAATAAAGCTTGAAGACCATTATTACAACAGGACAGATGCAGCTGTAACATTCCGCCTGACAGACAGGAGAAACGGCAAAGTAAGATATATCTTCCATGGAAATGATGGAACAACGATGCCCTGGAATGATACAGCACAGCTCGATTACCTCAATCCAGAGACACGTGAGGCTGTCATTCAGAAAATAATTCATGTCGCAAAGAACTTCCCGATCATAAGGTTCGATGCCGCCATGACACTTGCAAAACGCCATATCCAGAGACTCTGGTATCCGAAACTTGGAGAGGCAGGAGATATTGCAGGCCGTGCCATCTACAGCATGAGCAATGATGAATTCAACTCCAGGATTCCTAATGAGTTCTGGAGGGAAGTCGTAGACAGGGTTGCCGTAGAGGCACCGGACACATTGCTTCTTGCAGAAGCATTCTGGATGATGGAAGGCTATTTCGTAAGAACACTTGGAATGCACCGCGTATATAACTCTGCATTCATGAATATGCTCAAGAACCAGGAAAATGAGAAATACCGCCAGGGAATCAAGAACACTCTGGTATATGAACCGGAGATCCTCAAGCGCTATGTAAACTTCATGAACAACCCGGATGAAGAGACCGCAATAGCTCAGTTCGGAGATGGAGACAGGTATTTCGGAGTGTGCACGCTCCTCTCTACCCTTCCAGGACTGCCAATGATTGGGCATGGTCAGATAGAAGGCTACCATGAAAAGTATGGAATGGAGTATAAGAGGGCTTACTGGGATGAAAAGCCAAATGAGTGGCTGGTTGGAGAACATTACAGGAGAATCTTCCCATTATTCAGGAGAAGATACCTGTTCAGCAATGTGGATCACTTCAACCTGTATGACTGCTATGATAATGGAAGGGTCTGCGAAAGTGTCTTTGCATACGTAAACGGGCAGGGAAACGAAAGAACCCTTGTGCTTTACAACAACCAGTATGAAAGGATCTGGGGAAATATAAAGCAGAGCGTCCCGAAGCTTGACAAGGCAAAGGGGGAAAAGGTAACTGTCACCACACAGCTTGCAGACAACCTTGGACTTTCCTTCAGGGGAAGACGCTATGTAATTATGGAATGTTTCTCTGATGGGCTCATGTACCTCTATCCATCAATGAAAATCTTTGAAGAGGGCTTCAATTTCTCACTCAATGGATATGAATCCAGAGTCTACTGGAACATAAGGGAAGTCGAGGATACAGACGGATCTTATGAAATACTGTGGAACACATATGGGGAAAAGGGCGTCAAGAACATCAAGGTCGCAATATCCCTTATAAGGCTGCAGAGCCTGTTCAAGCTGTATGAGCCGCTGAAGAACAGGGAATTCATAAAGACCCTTTCAGAAATGGCTGAAGGAAAGGGAAGCGCGATAAAGGAAAGGCAGGCATTATTAACCATTGCAGAAGTTTATGCGAAACTTCCAGAACTCTATAAGGGTTTTGACGATGTCGTAAAAGAGATGCTTGGATCATTTGAAGAGGTGGATCCAAAGAAAATGGTGTCTGAATTCAGGCTTATCTCAACCCTGTTCAAGAGGAAGAAGAGCTTAGGCCTCTCAAGCTGGGGAGAGCTTGAAAAGGTGCTGCCATTAATGCTTGCAGAGGCAATTGCCCTTAAGCCATTCACATCAAAGTCAAGTGTGAAGGAAGCTATGGAAACAGCAGATGAGATGCTTCTTGACTACCTGTTCGAGGAAGAAGTCTCACGCCTTGCCCTGAGTGAGGAGGAAGCACGCCTTATAGGGCATGGAGCTGCCATCCTTCTTACCGCATCATACCAGGTGGATAAGGATGAGATGGAAAATCCTGTAGAAGTTCTCAGCATACTTGCAAAAGACGAAGGCTGCAGGAACTTCATGGCATTGAATGAATACAATGGCATCACATGGTACAACAAGGAAAAGATGCAGCTCTTCATACTCATAACAACGCTTTCCCTTGCCCTGAGGTTTGACAGGAAAGGTTTTGATGAGGATAAGTTCATGGAAACCCTTCTTGAAAAGGAAATAAAGGCTGAATACAAGCTGGACAATATCCTTTCTGAAAAAGAGGAAGAAGAAAACTGAATGCTTTGCAGGGTGCCTTCCGAGGCACCCTCTATATTTCGCTCTGCCAGTCATAATTTCCCATGATTGCAAAATGCTCTTTTCTCCTTTTGTTGACTATAACTATTGGCAAGTTTAAACTTGATGTATGAAAACATGGTTTACATATATAGCCGCACTCTTTTTTGCAGCGGCAACCGCATTCCTATTTGCAGACTATGAAATAGTGGCAAATACCATAGCATACATCTCAGGATACCTGATTAATATAGCAACACTTGTGACACTGCCGGTTCTGGTCTTTTCGTTTACAACAGCAATTGCTTCCCTGAGAAAGGATAAGATGGGAGGGAATGCCGCTTCATCTATCATAATCTGGACACTGCTTACAGGAATCATACTGCCATTTATTGCAACGGGACTGTTCTATCTCTACCCTACTGCATTCCCTGTCACCAGCAGTGCAGGATCCTCAGGAGACATGGCCGGCTACTATGTAAACTATTCACTTTACAGCAATCTCAATGCCCTGAATATGGCAAATCCATTCAATGTGATGGCAACTGCATCAACGGTGCTTTTACCGCTTTTAATACTTTGCTGGATCTTTGGAGCATTCCTGAATCCGACATCCGACCAGATAAGGCCTGCATATGCTGTCATGAATTCATTTTCTGAAGTTATGCACAAGATCGCCAGGTTCTATACGCAGTTCGGATATATTATCTGCTATTTTGCATTATCTGACCTGTTCCTGTCGACATATATAGAAAAGACGCTCATAGCAGTGCCGAGCTACCTTATAAAACTGCTGATTATCGCATCTGCTGCGATATTCGTTGCCCTTCCCCTGCTCTTTTCAATCTGCACAAGATTCAGGAGAAATCCTTATAAGGCGCTCTACCTCAGCCTATCTTCCCTTTTAATGGGGCTTTCAAGCGGGAATATCATATCCGTAATTCCGGCAAACATCACATCAGGACGCCTCAGCCTTGGAGAACAGAAGAGGCATGCTGTGGCCTCTTCATATTTCTTTGCACTCTTTGCAAAGGGGGGAAGTGCCGCAATAAGCACATACCTTTCCCTTACACTGATCACAGCAATGGGTGGAGTGCTAGATTTAAGCACGATGGTTATAATCACCCTTACAGTCATCGCTGTTTCATTCATATCTTCCGCATCATTTGGAATGGAGAGCATATTCATTACATATCTTGCACTGAAACTGCTGAAAATAGACCTGTATGGAGCAGAGAGCGCACTTCTTTCAATCCTGATGGTTACAAACGGAATAGGGACAATGCTTGATGCCGCAATCATGGCACTTGGATCAAAAGTGACAGCAGTCAGAAGCAAAACGGAAATTGAAATACCATACAAGGATTACGTATGAACAAGACACTGTCCAGAATAGTAATAATCATAGAAATAATTTTAACCTGCATCTTCTTTGCCCTGCTGATAGATACGGCCCTTGCCTATAAGAATAATGGCTTATATCCATCCTTCAGGCTAACAGTGGTTATAATTGCCTTATCAATTGCCCTTGTTTTCCCTCTTGCAACGCACATAATCATAAGAGTGAAGCACAGGAGCAATACGCCGGAAGGGGAAATACTTCCGTTCCTGTTCCTATCCATAACACTTGAGTGCATCTGCTTCCTTCCAACCTACTACATAGAGACAGGACACCTGATATTCGACCCGATATTCATAAACGTGCTGATAAGGTTTGCTTTCCTGGCAAATGCGATACTCTTCCTTTTTGTATCCCTGCTGCTGATGGGAGCAAACAACAATAATTACATCACGTACCTCATAATCTCGCTCGTCACTTCCCTGGTCCTTTCAATGATGGCTCCAAATTCATCATCCATCCAGGCTGCGGGAAGCAACTTCGGCTCAGACTATGATGTCTATTTCAACTTCGCCATTGCCCTGATCACGGTTGCCACGATCATTACATTCATAGGGGCAGCCACCAAGGATAAGATGAGGCATGGAATACAGAAGAGCATTTCATATATCCTCCTTGCCATGGGAAACTATGGAATATTCCTGCTGTCAAACTCAATTACTACAATCATTGCCTCCGTAATCCTCATTGTCGGATGCATAATGCTTACAGTCACAAGCAAGGAGAGCTTCTGATTGAAAATGTCAGCTGCATATGGAAAAAACCTTACTGTTTTGTAATTATTTCTCCAGACCAGAGTTTATTAAGGAAATCTTTCCATGGAAGAATCAGAATGCCATCATCAAGCATTCTTGGGCTCTCTTCCCGTGATACGACAATATACTTTGAGAATATGCCCTCTTCCCTGAGCTGCCTAAGATTTGCAAGATGCTTGTCAGTAACGGATTTTGCACTCTTAACCTCAATTGCAGCTTCATCCCCGATAATGAAGTCAACCTCTCTCTTTCCATCACTGGTTCGATAATACGTGATATCTGTATTGTCGAGTCCTGCATAGTCGGTATAGGCACATAGTTCCATTGCGATGTATGTCTCGAAGAGGGTACCATATTCTGTCATCGTCTCTGTCGGAACTGTCATTTGGGCAATGCTTCTTGCAATTCCAACATCGAAGAAATAGAAGCGGGGGAAGGAAGTCTCCTTCCTCTTCTTCGTCTTGCCATAGGTCTTTATGAAAGTTGCCGCAAGAAACCTGACAGGCTTGTCCTGCAGGATGAATGCGGCTGTAATCATTTCACTTTGTAGATTGCAAATACCTGGCCTGAGTCCCTGCAGATATAAGCGTCCGCTTCCTTCTCCAGAATAGTGTTGGGGCACACATCATTCCTCTCAGACTTGAATATGACATTCGCTCTGAATGGCATGCTGC
Source organism: uncultured Spirochaetales bacterium (assembly GCA_949295125.1). GTDB lineage: Bacteria > Spirochaetota > Spirochaetia > Sphaerochaetales > Sphaerochaetaceae > Ornithospirochaeta. The sequence continues at coordinate 292 of CASFJV010000048.1, read as the reverse complement.
TTGAAGATATGACAGCTCCTTTGACCATATCCCTGCCACATGTTGGGCATTTCATCATTCGGTACCTCCGATGTTCGACTTCTGGTTCTCAATGTATCTCTTCACACTCTCTTCAGTAACGGCACCGACGCTTCCGTAGTAGCAGCCACGTGACCATAGCCCAGATCCCCAGAACTTGCGTTCCTTAAGCTTCGGGAAAGCCGTGAAGATGTGTACAGCTGAAATGGACTTCAGCGTACGTGCTATTGAAGAGGGTGCATCATCAGGAGAGGCCTCGAGAAAAAGATGGACG
>CASFJV010000047.1 GCA_949295125.1 uncultured Spirochaetales bacterium | reverse complement strand
GTTCTTATGACAGTGATACTCATACAATTACTTTTACAAATCTGTCAGCTGCAACATCTTTTATGAATATCTGTACCATGAGAATATCATTAGCCCAAGTTGAGGAGATAAAGCAAAAAGGATTTGTTGGTATCATCATTTTAGATGAATTTGAGGCAACTAGTGAAAATCTAAGTTTGAATATATTTTTTGAGAGAAGATATATTAAAGGCGATGGTTCATATGGATATGTGGGATCTATTGCTCCTCCAATAGATAGAACTCTTGAGAACGAAAAAACATTTGTATTTTATCTAACAGGTGAAAGTTTTAGAACACCTAGTGATTTTGCTCATTGGGATGAAAATTATGACTATTACACCATTATGGTAAGAATTCAAGGAACAAAAGCTGGAGATACAATATCAATTAAGGCTAGAGATTTAAGAATAATACCTCTCCCCGTAAATCTGGAAGAAGCCTTCCCATATTTTGCAAGCCTTGAGTATGCAGATAAGGTTGAAGTGCTTAAGACGATTCCTTATTTTACAGGTGAAATGGTGTTGGGGAATAAGCTTACTAATCTCCTGCAATATGATCATGTGAATAGAAGTGGGTACAATCAGACCAGCGCACCATATGATGAGGCAACACATGAATGGTTGTTTGATTTTGGTGCGATAGAAAATCCTAGTGATGAAAAACTATATTATGTAAAAGGGAAGGATAATCTATATGAGCATTATTCGTTTGTTTCGTTAGAGGCATCATTTACTGCAGGGGATACTTTACCTGAAGATGCAAAATTCGCTTATTTATGTAGCATTGAAAGCAGCACTCGAGTTGCTGGTGATATCACATCAAAAGTTGAAACAAATGCTATTACTGAAGATTATAAAAAATTTTCGACATTAGAGTTAGCAAATTTAACAGAAACAAGGGCTATGTATATTTTTGCATATGTACATCCAACAATTGCTACTCCGATATCAAAATTTTTGGATTCAACATTAAAACTAAGGAATCTAGTGGGCATTGATCTATCGGCAACAGGCTGGTACACATTCTTCAAGCTGATGGGAGCTACAGACCAAGCCATATATGATTGGTGCAATTCCCTGCCATTCTTTGAGAACAGCTATGAAGTTCCAGTAGAACCAATAAAGATAACAGCCACCGCTGGCGAATACAAGGATAGTATAGTTATAAGCTGTACTGACATTCAGCCTGTAAGCTTTGAAATTAATGTATCGCCTAATACATATCCTATGACTTCCAGGCAGTATGTGGCATCTCCTTCCACACTGACACTTGCATGTAACAAGAAAAACTATAATCTATCTAACCAGGCTGTATGGACTATTGCGGCTAATGATAACATTTACTTCTCAAATGACAGCGGAACAAAAATAGAAGGCACTACATATACAGGAGACAACGCATTCATAACCATAGCCAAAGAGTGCACTACAGTAGCATTTAAGATTGCATGTTCTCTGGAAGGATTGGGGACAAGAGAGTTTACTGTCTCTGGCGCATATCCAGATTTTACGCCTGCATACCTTGGAACTGTTGATGCAACACTTGGGCAGTCTTTCCCGACTGTAGTTGAAGGAAAAGGCCCAATTAAGGAAGGAGACATGGTTGTCTATATAACACAGGATGCAGATGGTAAAAAGACATCAAATTATTATGTATGCCAGAGTGTCGGAACAAGTGGCGTAGGTACATGGGTTCCGTACATTGCAGACTCCCATCATAATTCAGAATTAATGATTTCTGGCATATATGATGCAATAATGTCAGGAAGTCAGAATGCATCCATGGTTGAAATGATCAAACAGCTTGTGGCTCAGTATATAGCTGCACAGTATATACGAATCACAGGTGCAATATTCGGCGGAGATAGGTTTGAACTCGATGGTGACGATATTGTTGACACAGGAAGTGGAATAGGATTCCTGTTACAGGCAAAATCTGGAGTCTTAAAAGCATGGGGAGCAGAACTTTCAAAAATAATAGTTGAAGGAATAACTGCTAATGATGCATTTATTAGTGGAGAGTTATCATGTGAGGATGATGTAGGTGTAATATTTAAAACAAATAAGGGTTCTGTTGAAACGAAAAATATTTCTTGTTCTAGTCCAACTCATTGGAACTCTAATAATGCTTTATCTCTGATTTCCCCTGGGTCTTCCGGAGATGCAACTTATAACGGAACAGGCTACAAATTCAAACGTACTAATTCCTCGAACATGCTTGAGATAAATAGAAAAGAATATAGTGGAACAGGTTCGTGGTGGGATACTATTAGTCTTTCTATAACGGCTCCGTATAGTGGTAATTATAAGCTTAGAATACTAAACAATAGCATAGATTCTGATAACGAAAGTATAATAACAATAAAAGTTGCTAATAAAACAATTTATAGCTGGCAATATTTGAATTGGAAAGAATTAGGCGAAGGTAATTACAAAGATTGGAATTTTACTGTAAAAAAAGGAGAGAATATTTATTATGAGTTTGATATTCCACAGCAATTATCTTCTGGTAAAAATTTTGCAACGATTAGTGTTTATTTCTATAATGAAAGCAATATTACTCTATATAGTTCATCAGATCCTCTTAATGGAGTTGAAATACTTCCAAATACAATTTATCCAAAAGCAACAAAATTAGTATTAGGAAGTACTTTTAATAGTGATAGTTATATTCGTTATGCTTCACCAAAAGGATGGGCAAATGGATTAAATAATGTTGATTCTGTATATATGTGTAAAACAGGAACTAAATGTGTTTTGAATGGCATTTCACGGAGTGTATCAAACGTTAGAAAAACCTCATCTGAATTAATAGTATATACAACAGAAATTGGATATATCACTTTTAAACTGACTGATTACTATTACATATCCGGGACATTGCAACTTATATCTTCGGAGAGAGGTAATATAGTGGAAACCCTTATGCCAGCCAATGATGATTCTTCTCTTGGAACAGGTAATTCTCCATTTCTTAATGGATATATAAAAAACATGTACGGAAATGTGAATGTTCAAGGCACTTCAAATGTCGTATGGGGGGCTGTGTTTAACTAATGGCAAATCATGTAACGAGAGAAAATTTAGACGGAGTGGATCTGGCAACTGTAAGCTGGACGACAGACAATGCTCTCACTCCCAATGGAGGTACCAGCTATCTTTACATAGCCTGCTATTCATGGACGTTCAAGTTTACGGGAAACTATGCACTTTTTGGATCTCCAACTCATACAGTAAGGCTTCAGCACTGGGACGGATCGAAATGGGTATCTGATGGAAGTTTCTCGAACAAGAACCAAGGGGACATGTGGATAAATGTAAACAACCGTTCAGGCACGGGGAAAGTCAACAGCAGTATCAGGACATGGGTGTGGCGCATCAGTTTCAGCAATTCGTCTGGATATTATAAAGGTGCAGGAAAAGGCTATCTGTATCTCTGCGGAATGGGCCACTGTCCCGATACAAGCTACCCAAAGGGATGTAAGATCGCAGGTACTAAAGGCGGAGCAGTATACAAGGTGCTCAAGAGGTCGGGGTCTAATACAGATACGTCACAGGATGCAGGATTTAACGTTGTTCCATCAGACGCAAAACTCGGAGGACTGTTTGAGACATCGGCGTTAAGAGGAAACCCGATAACGTTGTGGAAGAATGGACAATGCCGATTCGTCCCTAAGCTTGATGGAAACTATGTTCCTCAAGGAATCACACTGTAAGTAAGGAGGATTATATCTATGGGATTGAAGTTTGAATTGAAAAAAGAATTGAACCATCTGTATGTCGATTTCCCTGATGCCTACTGGGCTGTAGACAACATTTCAGTCTACCCTGAAGGTGATAAGACATACGTGCATTTCGAGATCTCAGCCTATGCGAACAGGGAATCAAGGCTGATGGAAGGACAGCGAGTACAGGAGCCTACAGCGAAAGACGTTCCTTTCGGAGGTGCGGTGAGACCAGTATATGAACCAGTCCTATTCCATGCCACACAGGAGATTCCAGCATCATGGCTGTTCTCAGCAGTGCCGACAACAATATCGGAACAGAAGGATGTTATCTATAGCTACGTAAAAACAATGCTTGATAACGCAGAAACTCAGTATGAGGATGTTCTTGAAGAAGGACAGACAGCATCGGAAGGAGTTGTGACATATGGGTTACCTGATTGATCTACCACAGGCCAGAGCTATGTTCATTTTGAACTCCATGCATATGCCTCAAGGTAAGCTAAACAGATGAACGACACGCCAGTTCCCATTAGGAGGAGCCTTGAATGGCTTATACTCCACAAGGCTCTATGAAGCAATACAGGAATTGCCGACTTCAATGGTATTTGAAAAAGGAGTTCCTACGACAATATCAGCCCAGAAAGATGTGGTTTATGCCTATGTAAAATCTCTTCTGGATGCTGATAATGTTCCTTACGAAGATATCCTAGAAGAAGGGCAGGAAGCAAAAGTTAACATTCTGCAAGATTATAGCCTTTCTACATAGTTATCTATTATCTTCTGTAACATTTTACTTAGACTAAGTCCTTCATTTAAAGCAAGGGATCTTAATCTCTCAGAGTATTCAAGAGGTACAGAGCAGACAATTTGAGCATATGGCTTTTTTATTCCTTTTGGACGGCCTGCTCCTGCTCTTTTACCTCCGTGGGTATTCTTTTTTTCTTCCATTGTTATGTTCCTAATAAAATATTTTTAAAACTAGGCTGATACTGGTCAGAACTATAGCTATAATAAGCAATATGGTAATTATCTTTGACATTTTTCATTCTCCCTGATAAATTTTAAGTAGGGCAACTCTTTTTTTGAGGAGTTGCCCAGCTGGTTACCTATCAACCAGTTTCTGAACGATTTCAAGCAGTTTATCTATGATCTGCAAAACCAAGAAGATTACTGCTAGAACCGGAGCCACCTTGTTTGGTGGCTTTTCTTTTTTCTTCATCTCTTTACCTCCATGGTTATATAATATTACATTTTTGATTTATATGCAATACTTTTTTCAAGATTTTTATATATTAGCGTGATTTAGAATTAATGCTTGCCATAGATATATTGTTTGATCAGAGTCATTAAGTCCATTAACCGGGCTATAACCATTTACGACATCTAATAACTGTTTAACACTGGAGTCATGATTGAAGAAGATCTGATGGAAAAGCATGGCCATGGGATTCTTGCGCCTGTTATTTCGTCCCTTTCTTTCATCTGCGGATTGGTCCGCATACTTCTCGAGGAGGTCAATGGAATGGTACCAATTTTCTCCATTGTGAAGCTTCTAGCTTCTGTCCTTGATCCTATTATGGCTATTTGGATAGCTGTGATTATGATTGCTGGATATTGGCTGAAGCGTACCAGGAGACCGCCATGGTTGCCATCCCTTCCTGTCCTCCTTTTAGCGCTGTATTTGGTTATAGGCTTTATCTTTGGCTGGATGCAGAACACGCTGGAAGGATGGAAAGGGGTGGCTTATGTGCTGGTCTATGGTATCGGGAACGGGTTTTTCTTCACAGGATTCTCGTTCATCATCTATGACATTGCCCATGGGGCAATCAAGAAATCCAAAGCGAAAAAAACGGAGGTTACAACAGAATGAAAAAGAAACTATTAATATATGGTCTCTCTGCTGTAGTTGGTCTTCTTGCAGCAGCTTTAATCTCTGGATTAGCTTTTGATGTTGGAGTCTTATATTCCTTCTTCTTTGGCTTTTTTGGAGCAGGTGTTGCAGTATTAATAGCCAGGACAACTTACCACATTGTTATTAAAGATTACACTCCAGAAATGTTTCAGATATCAATCTACATTGCATTAGCATGTGCTGGATGGCTTGGAGCTGTTCTTGCAACCACTTGGGGATGGGTTTCGCTTTGGCTTTCCGTGATGAGTATTGGAATCCTTATGGCTATAGGGTCACGATTTATCAAAAGTATGGCAGTCTCTAAAAAGGATTCTCCGCTCGAAAAAAGCCTTAGGTATCGTTTTATCAACGATACTTTTGGTGGAACACCTGATCTCGATAAGCCGCTCACTCTGGTTGTAAATGGTACTGCATTAACAATTGAAGAAGCAGATAAGGCAGGATTTAAAAAAGAAGCAGAAGAGGGAAGGGCATACATTGCTAAATTCAAGGAGGGCAGATAATGTGCAGAAAATCAGGGATATTCTTATTGGTATTATTGGTGGTTTCCTACTCGCTCTGGGCCTTTCCGGGGCGTGCAACAGGATCAGGAGAAAAGGAAGTTCCTATAGTGAAAGTATCGGAAGAGAATCCGAAAGAAGACTCTGGGAAGATACTAGAGAGCATCTTGATCGCGCCATCTGTATCCTCAGCTCCAGAACTGGAAGTGGAGGAACTGAAGGAAATACTGCTGACAGATCTAACAGCAGTAAGAGAAAATCTTGAAGTATTGAAAGCTGAAAGTGACAGGAAAGATCAGAAGATCAATGATCTCGAAGCGGAAAACGAAAAATTAGCAAAGGAATCAGGTTCCAAAATGTACATTGCGACTGAAGGAATATTAGGATTTCAGGATGATATCCCAGAGTACGGGGTAGGGCTGACATTAGGCGCAAGGATTGGTAATTCATTAATGTTACAGGCTGGAGTTGATTACATGTTACGATCAACAATTAATGATGTAATTAATCCAAGCAGAAATAATATTAGCGTCCGTGCTGGAATAGGTTGGATGTTTTAGGATTTCGTGTACAGGTGGCCGACAACCTTCTTTTACGATAAAAGTCATCAGCCATCTGTACTATTTTTTGCCCACGAGAAAAAACTTACGTGGGCAAAATGTGGGCAAAACGATAGTTTCAATAATTTCTAATAAAAAACATAATTATATAATTACTTGTATTACCAAGTTTTACCACAGCAGTTCTTGTATTTCTTTCCGCTCCCGCATGGGCATGGATCGTTCCTTCCAACCTTTGGGCCAGTGCGCCTGACTTGCTGGTTCTCACTTTCGCTCCTGCTTGATACTGCCGTCTGGCTTCTTGCCTCCTGGTGCTTTAGGTTCAGCACCCTTTCTTTCCTTTCCCTTTCCGTGACTACCCTGACAGAGACAACGGTCTTTACCACCTGGTCGCTTATGTCACTGATCATGTCATCAAAGGCATCGCTTGCAGTATTCTTATATTCAACAAGAGGGTTCTTCTGTGCATAGCTCATGAGATGTGCCGAATCCTTCAGCTCTTCAAGGGCATCCAGGTGATCAATCCATCTCCTGTCTATATTCCTGAGGTAGACATACCTTATGAACCTGTTGAATTCAGGCTTTGTCACCTTTGCCTCTTTCTCCCTTATGTCTTTTTCTATCATGGAGTAGGCATTCTCAAGCGTGATATCCTCTGCTGTCAGATGGAAGAAATCCTTGATCTCCGTGAGGGCTTTGGACTTGTCCTTGCTGTTTTCATCTACATAGAAATCTATGATGTTCTTTACGTTTGAAAGAATCCTGTCTGAAAGGTTTTCGTCAAGAAGGATCTTATCACGCTCACAATAGATGTAATTCCTCTGCTCGTTGAGGACGTCATCGTATTCAAGAAGGTGTTTCCTGATTTCAAAGTTCCTTGCCTCGACCCTCTGCTGAGCCTTTTCAATTGCGTTATCAAGCATTTTATGCTCGATTGCAGATCCATCATTCAGGCCCATCCTTCCTATCATCTCCCTCAGCCCTTCTTTTGCAAAGAGGCGCATCAGCGGGTCTTCCAGGGATACATAGAATCTTGAAGTTCCCGGATCTCCCTGCCTGCCTGACCTTCCCCTGAGCTGGTTGTCGATTCGCCTTGACTCATGACGCTCGGAGCCGATGATGTAAAGCCCTCCAAGCTGCTTGACTTCCTCATAAGCCTTCCTGTACTCAGGCATGATCTCCTCCAGGGCCTTCTTATAGGTCTCAAGGTCTGCATCCGTTCCGCATTTCTTCCTTGCAAGATGTTCAGGAGATCCTCCAAGCTTAATGTCCGTGCCTCTGCCGGCCATGTTGGTTGCAATCGTGACAGAACCCTTCATTCCTGCCTCGCCTATGATGTAGGCTTCCCTTGCGTGGTTCTTTGCGTTGAGCACCTCGTGCCTTATTCCTGAACGCCTGAGCATGGCTGAAAGGATTTCTGATTTCTCGATGCTTACAGTGCCTATCAGGATTGGCTGTCCTGTCTCATGGATTTTCTTCACATCGTTCACGATGGCATTGAATTTGGCTTTCTCATCGTAATATATGAGATCTTTCAGGTCTTTCCTTATCACAGGGCGGTTTGTAGGGATTACAACGACATCAAGGCCATAGATTTCCCTGAATTCTCCAGCCTCGGTATCTGCAGTTCCTGTCATTCCAGAAAGCTTGTCATACATCCTGAAGAAGTTCTGGAACGTGATTGTAGCAAATGTCTTGCTCTGTCCGAGGACGCGTACATTCTCTTTTGCCTCAATTGCCTGGTGCAGTCCATCTGAATATCTTCTTCCTGTAAGCACGCGTCCTGTAAATTCATCGACTATCTGGACTTCGCCATCTTTAACGATGTAGTCAACATCCTTCTCAAAAAGCCTGTGGGCCTTCACTGCCTGTGTGACATAATGCACAAGTTCAAAGTTCTCTCCGTCATAGAGGCTGTAGACCGTGTTCCCTTCATCGTCCTTGCTTTCAAGCAGCGCTCCTGCCTTTCTAAGGAGCTCCTCCATATGGCTCATGCCCTGCTTTGTGAATGTGACCTTCTTCTCTTTCTCATCAATTTTGTAGTCACCCCTTTCATCAAAGTTCAGTGCTGTTTCCCTGTCAAGCTTCTCCATTTCCGTCAGCTCATAGTAATTGCCGGTTGCAGGATCTTTCTCGCATTCTTTCAGCATTGGCACGATCGAGTTCGCAGCCCTTACTTTTGGCGTATCATCTTCACCCTGTCCTGATATGATAAGAGGTGTCCTTGCCTCATCAATAAGGATGCTGTCTATCTCATCAACTATTGCATAATGGTGCTTTGCCTGGATCTTGTCCTGGTAGTTGACTTTCATGTTATCCCTGAGATAGTCAAAACCGAATTCGTTGTTCGTGCCGTATGTTATGTCTGCTGCATAGGCTGCCTTCTTGGCGTTTGTATCCATGTCGCTTGTGATTACCCCGACAGTGAGGCCAAGGTAGTTATAGACAGGTGACATCCATTCAGCATCACGCCTTGCAAGGTAATCGTTGACTGTTACGATATGGACTCCCTCTCCCTCAAGTGCGTTCAGGTATGCTGCCGGTACGCAGGCAAGCGTTTTTCCTTCTCCTGTCTTGAGTTCCATGATCTTTCCTTCATGGAGTGTGACCGCACCCATCAGCTGGACATCGTAATGCCTCTCCCCAAGAGTCCTTGAGGCTGCTTCCCTGGCAAGTGCAAATGCCTTAACAAGTATCTCATCAAGGCTTTTGCCATTTTTCACTTCTTCTTTCCAGATTTTTGTCTGTTCCTTGAATTCATCTTCACTCAGGCTTTTAGCCCAGTTCTCTTCTGCATTTATTTTAGAAATGATCGGGGACAGATGTTTCATATCCCTGTCGTGTTTTGACCCTCCGAAAAGGGCAGTTAAGAAATTTGCCATGTCCATAATATATATAAAATGGCTGAAAAATGGTAGGAAGAAGAATAAATTTTCGTGTATTATGGATCCTAGGAGAAAAAATGGAAATTCAAATGCCGTCTATTATGGATTTAGTTCTTGCCCTGATTCTTCTGGTGAGCATTGCCGGAGGAATAATAAGGGGAATAATAAAAAGCATCAGCTGGCTTCCTGGCCTTGTGCTTGGAGCATATGCAGTAAAGATTTTCACAAAAAGCCTTTCCGGCATAATAATGAGCAATTCTGTGCTTACTCCGCTTTGGAGCACATATATATCTGTGCTTGTCCTCATGGCAGGCACGTATCTTATTGTCCGCCTTGTTGCATCCATCTTCTCATCCTTCCTTGAGGATTCCGGCCTTGGCGTGATAGACAAGATTCTCGGAGGCCTTTTCTCTTTTGCCCTTGCAGTGCTTGTGCTTGGAATACTTGTCACTGTGATAGACAATGTCGGAGTGCTGGCAAATGTCAAAGAGTACCTGAATGGGTCATGGATCATCAGCAATGTAATCAGGCCGTTCTTCTCGGGCACTGTCGGCTTTGTGCAGGGGGCACTTTAATTGAAGCTTTACAGGAGCAGCATCTTTCAGGAGCTGTCAGATGCATTCCATAATGACAGCCTTGCACCGTCACTCCTTTTCCAGGGACCAAAGTATTCGGGGCGGCTGAGCCTTGCATTGGACCTGGCAAATGAAATGGGAATAAAAGACATCATTTTTTTCCCTTCAAGAGCTCTTGGACTTGAACTGGATGCCGCTTACAACATGCTGAATGAAAAGTATTCAAAGAGAATGCTCTCTTTTTTCATTTCCCGGGTACGCCGTATTATCATGCAGTACCATCCATCCCTGCAGAAAGAGGGATTTGAGACTGCAAAGGAAAAGCTGTTTACAACAGCTGCGGATATTTCACTGATGCTCTCAGACCTGGAAGGGCTTGATATTGATGAGCGCAGCAGCGTGCTCGAGCTTGCAGAGAAGATTTACAGCCAGGCAGGCAAAAGCGATCTTCAGTCGAAAGGGAAGAAGAAAGGGACGATTTCCGTTGATGAGGTAAGGGCAATCCAGAATTACCTTGTAGGCTCAGCAGGAAGGACTATGGTGATAATAGAGAACATAGAGGATGCACAGGAAGCATCACGCAATGCTCTGCTCAAGATTCTTGAAGAGCCGTATGACGGCCTTTATTTCGTCCTTATCTCTTCACAGGGACAAAGAATCCTCACCACGATCCTTTCGCGCCTGAGGAAATATAGTTTCACTCCTCTTAACAAAAATGATCTTGATGATTATCTTAAGAGTGAGTTCCTTGCAGAAAAGGATTATTCCAGCTATGAAGATTTCCTATTTGAGATGAGCGCGAAGGAATCTGATAGGGCGCTGATCATGGATGCGGCCAAGAAGATTGCCTCCTCTTTCATTTCCAGGAATATGCTAGGCCTGGATGAAGAGGATGAATGCTTTAAAGCTCTGGACATCTATCCGTCCTATTTCATCTCACTTATCATAAAGGAAGTGAGAGAAAGCTTCATATCGGGGGATGTTTCTGCCAAGAGATCTTATTCTATAATCAAGCGTCTTGATTCAGCGATGGTGAGTAATGGCGTTTACAACCAGAATATAAAGAGTACGCTGGATCTTGCACTCAGGGAGGAATGCTTTGTCCATTAGGCTTTTAAAGAAGGTTGTATCATCAAACCTTAAAGTAAGCGAAGAGCATTTTAAAGAGATTATAAATGGCGCAATAGATGACTATGACCTGCTGAAAGAGGTGCTGGACAGGGAAGATGAGGCACATGTCCTGATTGAAAGGGAGAGCCATGCAGTTGTCCTGGTAACAAGGTCACTTGCAAAGCTGATTCCTGTCAGCATAAACTCAAAGAACCCCCTGGATTCTGTCAAGGACCAGGATCTGAGAAAGTATTTCAAGGCTGTGCTGGATGGGACAGAAAGCATGGATGTAAGGGACTTTTCCTTTGGAGAAGGGGAAATCAAGACTGTAAGGATTTCCTACATGCCTTTCATGCTCAAGGACAGGGAATACATAGATATAAGGTTCAACGATATCACGGAAACCCTTAAGAAAGAAGTCAAGCTCAGGAATTCAGAGGCTCTTGCAAGCATGACTACAATGGCTGCAGGAGTAGCGCATGAGATTAAGAATCCTCTTGCGGCCATGCAGATATATACATCCCTTTTGAGGAAGGCAATAGCAAGCGGAAAGGCAGAAGAGAAAGCAAACGGGTATATAGATATAATCGAGCAGGAGACTGAGCGCCTGAATGAGATAGCTGTTGATTTCCTTTTTGCTGTCAAGCCCATGCAGGTTGACCTCAAGATGGACAGCCTCAATGACATCATCATGGAACTTTCAGACTTCATAGCGGTGGAGGCAGCGACCAAAAACATCAGGATCACGCTTCATCTTGATAAGTTTCTTCCGACACTCATGCTTGACAGGAAACTGCTCAGGCGTGCCCTGCTTAATATCATAAACAACAGTTTCTATGCAATGAAGAATGGGGGAGAGCTTATCATAGAAGACAAGGAAGACGGGAACTATGTTAAGCTTCTGGTTATAGATAATGGGTGCGGTATGTCTGAAGAGACGAAGAAAAGGATTTTTGAGCCATATTACACTACAAAAGCGGAAAGCGGAACCGGCTTAGGCCTTACAACGGTCCTTAAAATCATAAATGCGCACCAGGGAGAGATATCGCTGGACAGCCAGCTTGGGGTCGGGACATGCTTTACATTCAAATTCCCGATTCCAAAGAGCCAGAGAAAGAGCTTGGACAGAAAGGAATAAAGAGTGGCAACATTACTGATAGTTGATGATGAGGTTAATATCCTCAGCGGACTGAAAATCGCATTTGAAGAAGAGGGGTTTTCCGTTCTGACGGCAAATAACGGAGTTGATGCCTGGAAGGCTGTCAATTCCAATCCGGTCGATCTGGTCATAACAGATCTCAGAATGCCTGAAATGGATGGCTATGAACTGCTGAAGAAAATCAGCGCGTCATATCCGGCACTTCCCGTAATAGTACTGACCGGGCATGGTACTATAGAGACGGCAGTAGAGACCATGCGGGATGGTGCTGTCGATTTCTTCACAAAGCCTGTAGACCTTGAAAAGCTGATTCTCGTAGTCAAGAAGAGCGTCAGGAACAGCCAGCTCCAGGAGCAGAACAGGAAGCTCCAGGAAGAGATAAGCAAGCTTAAGAGCCAGGCAAAGTATTCAAAGATCATTGGAAAGAGCAGCAAGCTTGACCAGATGATGCAGGTTATAAGCCAGGTTGCCCCTACAAAGGCTTCTGTCCTTGTAACGGGAGAAAGCGGTACGGGAAAGGAGCTTGTTGCGGATGCAATCGTCGCTCTTTCTGACAGGAAAGACAAGCCATTTATTAAAGTGCACTGTGCATCCCTATCTGAAAGCCTTCTTGAAAGCGAACTCTTTGGTCATGAGAAAGGATCATTCACTGGTGCTACAAAGGACAAGAAAGGAAGATTCGAGCTTGCTGATGGAGGCACTATTTTCCTTGATGAGATTGGCGAGATAAACATGAGCACTCAGGTTAAGATCCTCCGTGTCCTGCAGGAAAGGGAATTTGAAAGGGTAGGCGGTGAGAAAACAATCAAGATAGATGTCCGCGTCATCTGCGCAACCAACAGGAACCTTGAGGAAGAAGTGAAGAAAGGGAATTTCCGTGAAGATCTCTACTACAGGCTTAATGTTGTCCACATATCAGTTCCACCGCTTAGGGAGAGGAAGGAGGACATAGAACTTCTTGTCCTGAATTTCCTTGATCAGTTCAACAAGGAAGATGGCAGAAAGATTGAGGGAATCAGCAGGGAGGCAAGGAGGGCCCTTCTGCAGTATGACTGGCCTGGAAACATAAGGGAGCTGAAGAACAGCATTGAAAGCTCCGTTGTGCTTGCAAAGGGGAATATCATACAGCTTGAGGACCTTCCGGCTCAGATTACAGGCAACCTGTCAAATAAGAGTTCTGTTACAATAGACCTTCCGACAACGCTTGAGCAAGCAGAGAAGAAAATAATCCTTGGCACAATCGCATACTGCCAGGGCAACAAGAGCAAGGCAAGCGAGGTCCTTGATATAGGGCGCAAGACCCTTCACAGGAAACTTAATGAATATGAAGGCAAGAGCGATGGATCTTGATGATGTCTTTTCTCCTGGCGGAGTGCTTGAGCATAACATTCCCTTCTATTCATACAGGGAGAGCCAGAGTGAGATGGCCTCCCTTATTTCTGAGGCTTTTTCTTCAGAGCGCATTGCCGCTTTGGAGGCGGGAACTGGAATTGGCAAAAGCTTTGCATATCTCGTGCCGGCTTTTCTTGCAATCATGAATGACCGGAAGAGAAGGGTTGTGATAGCAACCAGCACGATTACCCTTGAGAACCAGCTTTATGAGAAAGACATTCCTGTAATTAATAAAGCCCTCAAGGCAGATCTGCCTGTTGCAATACTCTATGGAAGGTCAAATTATCTCTGCCTCTTAAAATTCAGGGAAAAGGAGGAAGAGCTTTCACTGCTGCTTGAAGATGATGAGTCTGATTTCTCCAGGTTCAGGCAATGGGTGCTGAGTACGGAAAGCGGAGCTCTAACGGACCTAAAAATCAAAGGAGCGCTACCGTTTTTCTATGAGTCGGCATCTGATGCAAATACATGCAGGGGTTCAAAATGCCCATATTTTACTGATTGCTTTTTCTATAATGCCCGCAAAAGGGCAAAAAAAGCCCGGATAGTTGTGACCAACCACCATCTTTTCATTCTTGATGGAAAGAGCAGGTATGAAAGGGATATCGGCTATGATGAGGACCTTATCCTTCCTGAGTTTGATTATGCCGTCCTTGATGAGGCCCATCACATAGAGGATGAGGCTGAGAAACTGCTTTCATTGAGCTACAGCTATGAAGGATTCAGGAAAGCCCTTGACTTCCTCCTTAAAAAGGATAAGAGCATAGGAAACAGGAACAGGATAGAATACATGAAGGATCTTGTCACTGAGAAAGGGGCGGAGAAAGTATTTGCAGCTGAGCTGAAAAGCATACGTGATGAATTGGACATATTTGACCAGAACCTTTCAAACATCCTTCCTCTTTACACCAAGGAGTCTGAAATACTGCTCGATGACAGGCTCAAGGGAGTGCTGTCCTCATCGGTGGAGCTTTCAGGTGAGCTTGCACGGCATATAAGGAATGCCGTATTTTCATTTACAAGGGCTTTGGGGGAAGTGAAAACAGATGAAGATATAAACGTCTCCCTTGCAATGAGGAATATAAATGAGCTTAACTGCTATGCAGGAGTCCTTTCTGATTTCTTCCTTATTGATGGCTATAAGGAAAGCGTTCCTTATTTTGTTAGGGAAAGGAGTGGACGTTATTCAATGCTGATCAGTCCGATGGATGTTGGCACCAAGCTTTATTACATGTTCTTTTCAAAGGTAAAAAGCATAATACTATCTTCTGCAACCCTTACTGTTGGAAAGGATTTCAGCCATTTCCTTTCGCGCATCGGACTTGAGAAATCGGATGTTATCAAGGCACGCTATGATTCTCCCTTCAACTTCAGGAGGAATCTCCTCCTGCTGGTTCCGAATGACGGAATCCCATATGGCAAGAACATTGAGGCTGAGTATTGTGAGTATGTCGCATCTGAATGCGCCAGGGCCATAAGGATGTCCTCAGGAGGAGCCCTGGTCCTCTTTACAAGCAATGACATGCTCTCTGCTGTGACAGAGATGGTAAGGGCTTTGCTTCCTGATATGAAGATTCTCAGGCAGGATGGCAGGAACACAAACAGGAAGAAGCTGCTTGATCAGTTCAAGGAGGATAAGGATTCCTCCCTTTTTGCTACAGCATCATTCTGGGAAGGGGTTGATGCTCCTGGGGATACATTGAGGCTTCTTGTGATTTCAAAGCTTCCTTTTTCCCCTCCAACAAGCCCGATGAACAAGGCAAGGACACAGGTGCTTGAGAAAGAGGGCCGAAGCAGCTTCATGGACATCACACTGCCTGAGGCGGTCATTAAGTTCAAGCAGGGCATTGGCCGCCTGATAAGAAGTGAGAATGACAGGGGAGCTGTGCTGGTTCTTGATGGAAGGCTTTCGCGCAAGAACTACAGGAGGGCATTCCTGGAAAGCATTCCTGAATGCTACATCCCTGATGATACTGAAAGGGCAAATATTCCGGATAAGCTTGAATCTTTCCTGTACCAGTGAAATTTCTTTTTCTGCAGGCCATGATGATTTTTCTGGATGCAGAATCAGCTTTTTCTTCTTGCAGGAATAAAAAAAGAGCCGTTATAAGCGGCTCCCATCAATTAAGACAATGACTCTTATTTTATGATAGCAAGAATGTCTGCTGCGTTCACGATAAGATAATCGTCTCCGTTGTCCTTGATCTCTGTTCCTGCATATTTGTCATGAAGGACCTTGTCTCCAACTTTAACTTTAATCTCATCGCTGTCTCCGACTGCTACGACGCTAGCAATCTGGGTCTTTTCCTGTGCAGCCTGTGGAATGAAGATTCCTCCTGCTGTTTTTTCTTCTGTTTTCTCTGCTTTCAAGAGAACTCTCTCACCAAGTGGTATAATTGTCATTTCTAATCACCTCGAAATTCAATTTTCATTAAGTAATATATATACAGATTCGAAAAGCGGCAATATTAAAAGAAAATAAATAAAAAATAAAAATAGATCTTAACTTTTCAGCATAAATTGTTATCTTTTTGTTAAAGGTGACCAGATATGAAGTTTGATGAAAGCAGAAGCATGTTCAACAAGGCATCATCCTTGATGAGGAGCGGAGATATCATTCAGGCATTCGACATGTACTGTGATGTGCTCTTATCAAGGCTTGATGGCAGTATTCCATCACTAGACTTCTATCTCTTTTACCGCTGCCAGCTTTGCAAGTACATGAAGGAAAAGAAGAGCCTGATGCTTTCCCTTGCTGAAGGGGATATGATCTCAGACCTCATTTTCCAGTCTTACAATGATTTTGAACAGTCCTTGAAAGATAATCCGTTCGTGAGGACTGCAATTGGCAGGATAAGGCTTCTTATGTCTGTGAAAATCATATTCCCTGTCCAAAATGACACACTCTTTGATGATTTCCCCCTTTTGGTGTCAAAATGACCCAGTATCTTTAGCTAAAAATCTGCTTGTGTCAAAATGAAACAAAAACTATATACTCTACATAATAGCAAAAATTAATCTATCTCCTTATATTATAATGAATTATTGCGTAAGAATGGAAGTTGGCATGGTTTTTGCTTGTTAAGTTACATAAGGAGAAAACCAAAAATGGCTAAAGAAACATCAAATGCAGCTTATCTGGATTCGGAGAACGAAGTTCTTTCCATATATCTTGATGAGATAAACAGGATTCCCATGCTCAGTTATGATGAAGAGTATGAGCTGGCACTGAAGGCAAAGAATGGAGATAAGAAAGCATTTGACAGGATAATAAATGCAAATCTCCGTTTTGTGGTATCAGTAGCAAAAAAATACAGGGGGCAGGGAATGCCGCTCTCTGATCTTATAAATGAGGGAAATATCGGGCTCATTACGGCTCTTGAGAAATTCGAACCTGAAAAAGGCTACCATTTCATTTCATACGCAGTATGGTGGATCAGGCAGTCAATCATGAAGGCTTTAAGCGAGAAGGCTAGGGCAGTTCGCCTTCCACTTAACAGGGCTAACGAGCTTATGCAGATTCAGAGGGCACAGAGTGAGATCCTGCATGAAAACATGGAAGATCCTAATGATATTTCCATTCTCAGCCTGAAGACAGGGCTTGATGAAAAGCTTGTAAAGGATCTGCTTTCAATCAGTCAGGACATGGTAAATCTTGACTCTGCAATTAAAAGTGATGATGACTCATCATCCACATTCAGTGAGTTCATAGAGGATCCAAATGTCGGGCCTGAGGAAGAGACTGTAAATGATTCCCTTAAGTCGGAGGTATGGACACTTCTGGAAAACCTCAGTGATAAGGAGAGGAACATAATAATAAAGAGGTATGGCCTGGACGGATCAAAACCAATGAGCCTGAAGGATATCGGGCTTGAATTCGGACTTACGAAGGAGCGTATCAGGCAGATAGAGAAGAGGGCACTTGAGAAACTCAGGGATTCAAGTTCCAGCAAGGCTCTCGAATGCTATACGATGGCTTGTTAATTCATTCATATAGAGGACAGGGTGTTTGCCTTGCCCTTTTTTTCATTCTTACATCCTTGCCATTCCTTTTGAAAAAACATGTCTATTATTCTTGTAAAATAGCTTAAAAAAATGAAACACTGTTTCAATTTTTATTATTATTGCTATATGCCATAAATAATTAGGTAAACGGTGTTGCTTTTGAATACTTTGCATGGTAAGCTGATTAAGCTTTTACAAAGAGGTTAAAATGGCAAAATCAGAGAGAAAGAAGTATGTTTATTTTTTCGGTGGAGGCAAAGCAGAAGGTTCTGCTGACATGAAGGGCCTCCTTGGTGGAAAGGGAGCAAATCTTGCTGACATGACAAGCATCGGACTTCCGGTTCCTCCTGGATTCACAATTACAACAGAAGCATGTGCTTTTTTTGATAAATCCGGCGGTGGCTATCCTGATGGCATGAGGGAAGAGGTTCTTGAAAACCTTAAAAGGCTTGAGACATTGCAGGGTGCAAGGCTTGGAGACAAGGAGAACCCTCTTCTTGTTTCAGTAAGAAGCGGAGCTGCACAGTCAATGCCTGGAATGATGGATACTGTCCTCAACCTTGGACTTAATCCTGACAGCCTTGAGGCTCTGATTAAGAAAACAGGGAATGAGCGTTTTGCATGGGACAGCTACAGGCGTTTCATCCAGATGTTCGGCGATGTAGTAATGGGCGTTGAACATGCCAAGTTTGAATTCATACTGCAGAGCGTGAAGGATGAGAACGGAATCACATTCGATAATGAGCTTACAGTTGACATGATCAAGGAAGTCGTCAAGCGATATAAGATTATGTACAGGAAGTCTACTGGGGAAGATTTCCCGACAGATCCTGAATACCAGCTTTTCAAGGCAATCGATGCTGTATTCGGAAGCTGGAACAATGAAAGGGCAATTAAGTACAGGATGATGAATGATATCCGCGGCCTTCTCGGTACTGCCGTCAATGTCCAGTGCATGGTATTCGGAAATATGGGAGAGACCAGTGGAACTGGCGTTGCATTCACAAGGGATCCATCAACAGGTGAGAATAAGTTCTTTGGCGAATACCTGATGAATGCACAGGGAGAGGATGTTGTTGCAGGCATCAGGACTCCGCAGTCAATAGATACGCTGGCAAAAGTCAACCCGGATGCCTATAAGCAGCTTGTAAACATAAGGTCAATCCTTGAAAAGCATTATAAGGATATGCAGGATCTGGAATTCACAATCCAGGAAGGGAAGCTCTACATGCTTCAGACAAGAAGCGGAAAGAGGACCATATTCAGCTGGCTCAGAAGCCAGGTGGAGATGGTTGAAGAGGGGCTGATTGGCAAGAAAACTGCAGTAAGCAGGGTACCTGCAAGCGAATTCAGCAAGCTCTTTGCTCCTGTGCTTGACAATAAGATCATCCGCGATCTTGGGTGCAAGGAGGCAACTCATGGCCTTAATGCCAGCCCTGGAGGAGCATGCGGCCAGATATATTTTACAGCCAAAGATGCAGAGAAGGCAGCTTCTGAAGGAAAGGATGTCCTTCTTGTCCGTGTTGAGACAAGTCCGGAGGATATCGGCGGTATGGCCGTGAGCCGTGGCATAGTCACATGCAGGGGTGGAATGACAAGCCATGCTGCAGTTGTTGCCCGCGGTATGGGATGCCCATGCGTATCTGGATGCAGCGAAATACACGTTGATGAGATAAAGAAAACTCTCGAGGTTGGAGGCCTCATCCTCTCTGAAGGCGACTATATGGCAATTGACGGATTTACTGGTGCAGTATATGCCCAGAAGATTCCTGTAAAACCGTCAGAGATCATGCAGGTTCTTGAAGGAACTATGAGGGAAAGCGAGTCAACGCTGTTCCAGAACTACAAGAAGTTCATGGGCTATGTAAATGAATTCAAGACTATGGGAGTAAGGACCAATGCTGATACTCCTCAGGATGCAAAACATGCTGTGGAGCTTGGAGCAGAGGGCGTTGGGCTTTGCAGGACTGAGCATATGTTCTTCGGCGGAAAGAGAATCATCTCAATGAGGAAGATGATCCTTGCAAACAACACTAAGGAAAGGGAAGTGGCATTAAGTGAGCTTCTTCCAATGCAGAGAGAGGATTTCATCGGGATTTTCGAGGTTCTCAATGGCCTGCCTGTGACAATCAGGCTTCTAGATCCTCCTCTCCATGAATTCCTTCCGAATGACCATACCAGCCGCCATGAGATGGCTTTGACACTTGGAATCAGCGCAGAGGAAATTGCACAGAAGATCAACAGCCTGCATGAATTCAATCCTATGCTTGGCTTCCGTGGCTGCAGGCTTGCAATCATATATCCTGAGATCCTTAAAATGCAGGTCAGGGCAATTATTGAAGCTGCTATCCATGTAAAGAGGGAAGGAATTTCTGTCCATCCTGAGATCATGATTCCTCTTGTTGGAATTTACAAGGAGTTCAATTACTGCAAGGAAAAGGCAGTAGAGGTTATTGACAGGGTATTTGAGGAGCAGGGGATCAGGATCGATTACAAGATAGGCACTATGATCGAGGTTCCACGTGCAGCAATCACAGCAGATGAGATTGCAAAGGAAGCAGAATTCTTCTCATTTGGAACGAATGACCTGACACAGATGACATGCGGATTCAGCCGTGATGATGCAGCTTCCTTCCTCGGCCATTATGTAAATGATCCTGACAAGCAGTTCTATGATTATGATCCATTTGCAACAATCGATTTTGATGGAGTTGGAAAACTTGTTAAGATGGCTGCTGAGCTTGGAAGGTCAGTACGTCCTGATATCAAGCTTGGAATCTGCGGCGAGCATGGCGGTGATCCAAAAACGATCGCATTCTGCCAGTCAATCGGACTGAACTACGTTTCATGTTCTCCGTTCCGCGTGCCAATTGCAAGGCTTGCAGCTGCTCAGGCAGCAATTTCCCAGGCAAAGAATTAACTTGGGATTAACAGGCATAAACAATTGCTAAAATAGTTTGGGAGGCTCTTTTCAGCCTCCCTTCTTCTTTGTATATTCATTTCCATGATTAAGACACTTATTAAAGGATTTGTTGTTGGAGCAAGCATGATGATCCCAGGAGTATCCGGCGGATCCATGGCAATGATATTAGATGAGTATGATCATCTCATCTCCGCAATTCCATCACTTTTTTCAAGAAATACATTCGTATCCAGCCTGAAGTACCTGCTTCTTTTTGTTGCTGCTGCCCTTTTTGGAATACTTCTTGCAGCACGCCCTCTTGAAATCCTGATCACAAGGTATTCACTTGTGATAATGTATCTCTTCCTTGGTGCAGTCTGCGGAACGATACCAATGATGGTGAAAAAAGCGCATTCTGAAGGTTTTGATGTTCCAAGCATCATTTACATAATTCTTGGAATAACTATCGTGTTTTCAATTGATTTCATACCTGAAGGGATATTCAATCCAAGCCTTGATGCCGGTTTTTCCGATATCCTGATACAGGTGCTTGGAGGAGTGCTGGTATCAATAGGGCTTGTCCTTCCTGGAATCAGCACAAGCTATCTTCTTCTTGTTCTCGGACTTTATGAGCCAATTATAAGTGCGCTGTCAAATAACCAGTTCCTGTCGCTTCTGCCGATAGTCTTTGGCCTTCTTGCAGGTATCCTTGCACTTACGAAAGTCCTTGAGATTGCTATGAAGAGGTATCCGAAGATTACATATATGGTTATTCTTGGATTCCTGCTTGGCTCAATAAGGGAGATCTATCCAGGACTGCCTGGGGGATGGTCAGTGCTGATTGCCATTTTGCTTTTCATCCTGGGCTTTGCTGCAGTATATAAGCTTTCCCTGATAGAAGCGGAAGAATAAAAAAAGAGCCAAAGGTGAGAATCGGACTCACGACCTGCTCATTACGAGGGAGCTGCTCTACCACTGAGCTACTTTGGCGCTTCCTGTACTATAGAGAAAATAGGATTCTTTTGCAATCCCAGTACATGAAAGAGTCTGCAGTTTCTGCAGGTTTTTGAAGCTGATGGATGAAAAAATGTTCTTGTTTCTGGACATTTATTTCATCCAGATCTTCACTTTTTCCTAAATCGTTCTAATTTTAATGGAAAAATGATATATTATTAATACCGGGGAGGATAACGATGGACAGTTTTTTTGGTGAAATGTTTGAAGAAAACCAGTTTGACCAGCTTTCAGATGATTCGCTAGTGCTCTCCATAGACACTAAGAATGAGTTCAGGCATTCAGATATGCCGCTTGTTGGACTTACCTGGTCTAAAGAAGTTTTTGATTATCTATATGAAAACATGAGTGTCTCAAGGATTGAGAAATTCCTTGAAGACAGCTTTAATGCATCATACGAAAAATACCTTCAGGATATTTATAAAAGGACATTCAACGCATGACAATACTTGGAATTGAGACGAGCTGTGATGAGTGTTCGGCAGCTGTTGTAGTTGATGCAAAGCAGGTGCTGAGCAATATCATAGCAACTCAGATAGAACTTCATAAGCCATATCAGGGAGTTGTTCCTGAGCTTGCATCCAGGCTGCACACAGAATGGATAGAGCAGGTTGTAGAGGCTGCCATAGCAAAAGCAGGAATTACAAAAGAGGATCTGGATGCAGTGGCATTCACTAACAGGCCCGGGCTTCTTGGCTCATTGCTGGTCGGAGTGAATTTTGCAAAGTCTTTTGCCTCCACTCTGGGCATTCCGTTCATAGCTATAGATCATATAAGGGCACACCTTTATGCATCGCAGATTGAGCATCCTTTGGAGTATCCATATCTTGGAGTGCTTGTTTCAGGCGGACATACCGTAATATGCAAAGTTAACAGCTATGACAGCGTGGATGTGCTTGGAACCACGATCGATGATGCAATTGGAGAGGCATTCGATAAGGTTGCGAAGTTCTATGACCTTGGATATCCGGGAGGGGTTGTCATAGACAGGCTCAGCAAGGAAGGGGACAGCAACGCCTTTTCTTTCCCTGGCCCTACAATGGATAGGGACAAGCATCCTTATGATATGTCGTATTCGGGCCTTAAGACTGCTGTAATAAACCAGAAAG
This sequence comes from uncultured Spirochaetales bacterium, assembly GCA_949295125.1. Classification (GTDB taxonomy): domain Bacteria; phylum Spirochaetota; class Spirochaetia; order Sphaerochaetales; family Sphaerochaetaceae; genus Ornithospirochaeta. The sequence goes on along the minus strand of CASFJV010000047.1, from coordinate 21,804 downwards.
ACAGGTTCCTGAATCCAGGTCATGAAGATACAAAGGCTAATATTGCTGCATCTTTCCAGCGCCAGGCTGTTAATATCCTGATGAAGAGAGTGAAAATTGCCTTGAAGGATACAGGCCTTAAGAGGATAAGCGCTGGAGGCGGAGTTGCTGCAAACTCCCTTTTAAGAAGTGAGCTTAAAGATCTTGAGAAGGGCGGCTATGAAGTTACATTCCCATCCTTGAAGCTATGTACGGATAATGGTGCCATGGTTGCAGGGCTTGCTTACAACTACCTGAAAGATGGTTTTTCAGATGATGTCCATGTATCTGCAAGTGCAAGAGTAAGTGCATTTAAAAAATTTTAGGAAATGCTATTGACAGTTATTTCTGTTTTCTTTTATTATACTCGAGTGCTTTGGGATGTAGTGTAATGGTAACACTGCAGATTCTGGTTCTGCCTTTGGGGGTTCGAATCCCTCCATCCCAGTTGAAAGATGGTTCCTTCGTCTAATGGTTAGGACAGGAGATTCTCAGTCTCTAAATAGGGGTTCGATTCCCCTAGGAACTAAATCAGCTTCCATTAATTTGGAAGCTTTTTTTCTGCCTTAATGACAAAGAAAGCTAATTCTGCTAGCATTTCTATCGGCAAAAATAAATTATACAGGTGGTTTATGATTACAGCATCCAATGTAAGTCTTTCTTACGGAACACAGGTACTATTCAAAGATGTCAACATCAAGTTCACTCCAGGCAACTGCTATGGAATAATTGGCGCAAACGGTGCGGGAAAATCTACATTCCTCAAAATCCTTTCAGGTGAGATAGAGCCAGATACGGGAGAAGTCATCGTAACTCCGGGTGAGCGTCTTGCAACTCTGAGGCAGGATCATTTTGCATTCAATGAATACCGTGTAATAGACACTGTCATCATGGGCTATAAGAGGCTCTATGATGTTATGAAAGAACGTGATGAGATCTACAGCAAAGCTGAATTCACGGAGGAAGACGGAATCAAGGCTGCAGAGCTTGAAGGTGAGTTTGCAGAGCTTGGCGGATGGGAAGCAGAAAGCGATGCAGGACAGATGCTCGATGGCCTGGGAATTCCGCAGAGCCTCCATGAGAAGAGAATGGATGAGATTGAGGACAACCTGAAGGTCCGAGTCCTTTTAGCCCAGGCACTTTTCGGAAATCCTGATATCCTTCTTCTTGACGAGCCTACCAACCACCTTGATCTTGAATCAATCCACTGGCTTGAGGATTACCTTGAGGATTTCAACAACACTGTTATCGTTGTAAGCCATGACAGGCATTTCCTGAATACTGTATGCACCCATATCTGTGACGTTGACTTCGGAAAGATCCAGACATATGTCGGAAACTATGATTTCTGGTACATGTCCAGCCAGCTTGCACTCAAGCAGATGAAGGATGAGAAGAAGAGAAGGGATGAAAAGATTGCAGAACTCAAGGAATTCATCCAGCGCTTCAGCTCAAATGTTGCCAAGGCAAAACAGGCAACAAGCAGAAAAAAGCTTATTGACAAGCTCACTATCGATGATATCAAGCCAAGCTCAAGAAGATTCCCTTATGTAGCATTCAAGCCGAATAGGGAAATTGGCAAAATGGCGCTTGAAATCAAGGGGCTCAGCAAAACTGTTGAAGGGGAGAAGGTCCTTGACAACATAAATCTTACTATCAATCCAACAGACAAGGTTGCATTTGTTGGTCCAAACCACAATGCAAAGACCGTTCTTTTCCAGATCCTTGCTGGTGAGCTGGAGCCTGATGAGGGAGAATTCAGCTGGGGAGTGACCACAAGCCTCTCGTATTTTCCTAAGGACAACAGCAGGATGTTCAAGGATGATGAGAGCATTGCAGATTACCTGCAGCAGTTCAGCAAAGAGGATGATGATACGTATGTACGCTCATTCCTTGGAAGAATGCTTTTTTCTGGAGATGAAGCTCTTAAGAGCTGCAAGGTTCTCTCTGGAGGGGAGAGGGTGCGTGTCGTACTTGCAAAGATGATGCTTGAGGGATCTAACTGCCTCATTTTTGATGAGCCTACAAGCCATCTTGATCTTGAGGCAATACAGTCGCTCAACAATGCCCTGATTGACTTCAAGGGAGTGATCCTCTTCAACAGCCATGACCATCAGTTCGTATCATCCATTGCAAACAGGATCATTGAGTTCACTCCAGATGGAATCATTGACAGGATGACTGACTTCGAAAGCTATATTGCAAATGAAGAGATAAAGGCCTTGAGGGCTAAAGCCTACAAGGATGTAAAGCAGGTCGTACTACTGTAATGCTTATTGCCATAGATATCGGGAACACTAATGTTGTAATAGCTGTATATGACGGATCCTCATTCATTGAGACATTCCGCATATACAGTGACAGCAAGAAGACAAGCGATGAATACCTTGTGATACTTGAAACGCTGTTGAGGGAGGCTGGCATCAGGAGGGACGGTATTGAAAAGGCAATCATCTCCTCAGTTGTTCCAAACCTGACACGGTCTTTCCAGAAAATCGTATTCAGGCTGTTTGGAATTGAACCTTTAATGGTGAGCCATTCATCCGAGACAGGCCTTATCAGGGAAAGCATTCCGGAAGATCTTGGCTCAGACCTTCTTTGCAATCTTGCATACGCTCACTATTCATATCCAGAGAAAACTGTAATGACTGTTGATTTCGGAACAGCCCTGACACTCAGCACTGTTGACAGGAATGGAAAGGTGCTGGGAGTTGCAATTGCTCCAGGCCTTGTTACAGCTGTCAACTCACTGTTCTCTTCAACGGCTCAGCTTCCCCAGGTGGAGCTGAAGATCCCGCCATCATGCCTTGGAAGGAACAGCATGGACTCAGTAAGAAGCGGAATAATGCTTGGCTATGCCGGACTTGTCAAGGAACTAATAAGCAGGACAGAAGAGGAAGTAGGGGAGAAAATAACAGTCCTCGCAACTGGAGGACTGAGCAAAGTCATCAGTCCGCTTATAGACCGATTTGAAAGTGTTGACGGCTACCATACCCTTAAGGGGCTTGTCCTTATTTCAAGGCTCAATCACTGATAATCCTCAATTATTCCATCTGAATAGAGGGTATCGTAATCCCCGTTTCCATCTTCTATTTCAAGTGTCAGATCTGTACCAAGCGGGATGGAGAGTGTAAATAGGCTGTTAGCAAACCCTTTTTCAATCGCTTCATCCTCATTTGCAAACGGTACGCTTTCACTCCTTGCTGATCCCAGTGTAAGCGTTATTCCTCTCAGCTTATCCCATTCAGGATAGGAAAAGTATGGAATATCGGCAATCTCTGTGAAAGTCTCTGTCAGATCTAGCTCTGCAAGCCTTGGCGCATCCTCATCCTGCTCTATATAAGTATTGAGCCTTAAAGCACTCTCCTCATCTGCTGAGAATTCAGCAATCCTTCCATCCTCAAAAGTGAATGAGGCATTCGTGATCAGATGCCCAAATGCATAAAATGGCATGCTGGTGCTTATGTATCCCTTTGCGCTGTATCTGTCCACTGCCCTGAAATAGGAGAATGGGAAAAGGTGAGGGATAAACCTTCTCTTTCCTTTTGTCTCAAAGATCATGGATTTGAATCTGCTTGACGGAATGAATGAAAAGCTCAGGTCTGTCAGCCCGTCATCTGAGTACAGGTGGGCTTTTAAGCCTTTCAGGCTGTTCAGGTTTGCAAGATCATATTTCTCAACGCTGATTGCTTCTTTAAGTTTGCCTTGTCCATTCCCGCTGCCTAAGAGAAGAAAGTCTGAAATCATGGCAGAAAGGTTTTTTTCACTGCAGCTTTCATAAAGTTTTGATGCCCATACCTTATTGGGCATTGGCACTGTAATGAAGGCAACCTCAGCCTCAGGCAGCATCAGTGGATCGGAAAGATGGCTGAAAAGCTGTGCCTCGCGTGCGCTGTAAAGCTTATGATCAATGAATTCAGGCTCCTCTTCCCTTCCCTGAAGGTATATGAAAACCGTTGGCGCCTTTTCTATCATGTAATCGCTGTATATCTCTACAGCTTCCCTTGCTTTCCCTTTTTCAAGCATGACAAGGTACGATCCGTTTCCGCTCCTTTCCTTTGCCTCCTTTGCAAGGAGCCTTGCAAATGGGACATATTCTTCTGCTGTGTTTATAGAAAGGACATCATCTTCTCCAAGTTCCACTGTCCTTTCAAGGATATAACGGGCATAAAGTTCATAAAAATAATCCATGGCTTGCAATTATATCCTTTAGCCGTTCCTCTTTCAATTAATATGGCAATGCCCTATTATTGATTATCATGCAGAAGGATCTTACTGAAGGACCAATATTCAAAAACCTGATATTATTCGCAATTCCAATGACGCTGACAAATCTGCTTCAGCAGTGCTATAACTTGGCAGATACCATGATTGTTGGCCGCTTCATAGGGGATGAGGCATTGGCAGCTGTGGGCTCAGCATACGCTTTAATGACTTTCCTTACATCGATTCTGCTTGGCCTCTCACTAGGCTCAGCGTCTCTCATTGCAAACTATTTCGGGCGCTCAGACTATAAGAGCCTCAGGCGTACAGTCGCTTCCTCATTCATGATAATAGGCATGCTGAGCATAGTCCTGACCATTTTTGCAATAGTATTCATTGACTGGATTATCAGGGTCCTGAACACTCCAGAAGAAATAGTGCTTATGATAAAGGAATACCTTTTCTATATCTTCTTGGGGCTTATCGGAGTTTTTCTCACGAATTACTTTTCCTGCCTCCTAAGAAGTGTTGGCGACAGCGTCACACCATTGGTGTTCCTTGCCATTTCAGCAGTAATGAACATAGCACTTGACCTTTATTTCATTATATCGCTTGATATGGGGATAGCCGGAGCTGCGATTGCCACGATCATAAGCCAGTATTTTGCAGGAATAGCACTCTTTATTGTGACAGTAACCAGGAACCGGAATCTCATTCCATCCTTTTCTGAAATCAGGATGTGGAGAGGGGATGCAAAAACCGTTCTCAGCTATTCAGTGCTCACTTCAGCACAGCAGAGCGTTATGAATTTTGGAATTCTCATGGTCCAGGGGCTTGTCAACAGTTTTGGAGTCACTGTAATGGCTGCATTTGCAGCAGGGGTGAAGATAGATTCATTTGCATACCTTCCTCTCCAGGATTTTGGAAATGCATATTCCTTCTTCATCTCACAGAACAGCGGAAAAGGACTGAGGGAGAGGGTGAAAAAGGGGACGAAGACTGCTGTGGCAATATCAGTCTCATTCGGCCTGATCATTTCATTGGCAGTCAATGTTTTTGCCCGCACACTTATCTCTATATTCTTTTCTGATGCAAATGAGGCAATTCTTGATGCCGGTGTTGGATATTTGAGAATGGAAGGCTCTTTTTATGCCCTGATTGGAATCCTGATGCTCTGCTATGGATATTTCAGGGCAGATGGCAAGCCATCAGTGTCGCTTCTGCTTACTGTCATATCCCTTGGACTCAGGGTGGCAATCTCATATGCCTTTGCTCCGCTTTTAGGATACGCAATTATATGGCTCTCAATTCCTGTTGGCTGGGCACTTGCTGATCTGACTGGCTTTATTCTTTACATGAAGAAGAACAGGAAAGCGTGATTTTCCATTGCCTTTTTCCCTCTTTTTCCATACTCTGGAATCATCTTGAGGAAAATATGACAGACTTGGAAATTGAATCACGATATCAGTTCAGGGAAATTGATGAAATAGCACGCATCATCGGCATACCATCAGACTTACTGGAAAACTACGGTAGGTTTAAGGCAAAAGTGGATTACCAGCAGCTTGAAAGCCGTGGAAAGAGCGGAAAACTGGTTCTTGTTACGGCAATCAATCCAACCCCCGCAGGGGAGGGAAAAACGACAGTCTCAATCGGGCTTGCTGATGCCTTGAAACTCAGGGGCAAAAAGGTTGCCCTTGCCCTAAGGGAGCCTTCTCTGGGCCCCGTGTTCGGCATGAAGGGCGGTGCAACAGGAGGCGGATTTTCACAGGTTGTGCCAATGGAGGACATTAATCTCCATTTTACTGGGGATTTCCATGCGGTGACGACGGCAAACAACCTGATTGCTGCCTTAATAGATAACTCAATACAGCAGGGAAATCCTTTGAATATTGATCCGAGGAAGATCACATTCCGCCGCTGTCTTGATATGAACGACAGGCAGCTTAGATTCATTGTTTCCGGTCTTGGTGGAAAGGCAAATGGAAGTCCTAGGGAAGAGGGATTTGACATAACCAGCGCATCAGAGATCATGGCAACCATGTGCCTTGCCATGAATATTTCAGACCTTAAGAAGAGAATAGGGCGGATAATAGTTGGAAGGACATATGACAACAGGCTTGTAAGGGTATCTGATCTTGGAGCTGTCGGCGCTGTGTGTGCAGTGCTCAGGGATGCCCTGAAGCCAAATCTTGTGCAGACCCTTGGCGGAACACCTGCTTTCATCCATCTTGGACCTTTTGCAAATATTGCTCATGGATGCAACAGCGTAATAGCAACCAGGACTGCATTGAAGGTTGCTGATATCGTTGTGACGGAGGCTGGATTCGGAGCTGATCTTGGGGCAGAAAAATTCATAGACATCAAATGCCGCCTGGCTTCGATGATGCCATCCTGCATTGTCCTCGTCGCATCCATCCGTGCCCTTAAAAGCCACGGAGGGCTGAAAAAAGAGGATCTTTCAATTGAGAATATCAATGCATTGAAAAAAGGGCTTTCAAATCTTGAGCATCATGTCAGGAACATCAGGGATGTCTGGCATATCAGGCCGGTTGTGGCAATAAATGAGTTCACTTCTGACACAGAGGATGAAATAAAGGTTTTAAAGGAGTTCTGTGCGGATCTTGGAGTGAAGGTTGCATTGGCAAACGTATGGGCAAAGGGTGGCGAGGGCGGCCTGGAGCTTGCAGATGCAGTATCTGAGGAACTGGAGACTGCAGACCTGAGCCTGGCAAGTTTCACTTATCCTGACAGCATTTCCATCAAGGACAAGATAATAGCGGTTGCCTCAAGGATATATGGAGCTGACGGTGTCACATTCCTTCCAGGTGTGCTCAAGGAAATAAGGAAAGCAGAGGATGAGGGCTACATGGATTATCCAGTCTGCATCGCAAAGACGCAGTACTCGTTCTCAGATGATCCGAAGAAAATCGGATCCCCTAGCGGATTCAACATCACCATAAGGGGAATAAAGGTTTCAGCCGGTGCTGGATTCATCGTTGCCTATGCTGGGGATATCATGACAATGCCCGGGCTTCCAAAAGTGCCGGCAGCAAACATGATAGATATTGCAGATGATGGCAGGATCTCTGGATTATTCTAATTAATTGTTTACAGATGAAGAGGTTAGCTGAATGATGGTAAAAAAGTGCAAAATTTTTGTAAAATCTATTGACGCTGACCTCTTAAATCTCGTATTATCTACTGCGTTAGCTGAATATGCGTCTGTTGTATAATGGCTATTACCTCAGCCTTCCAAGCTGAAGATGCGGGTTCGATTCCCGTCGGACGCTCTAGATGCAATTCCTTAGAAGATAGGGAGTTGCATTTTTTATTGTATTTTGCTTTTATTATAGATATCAATTTCGTGGGAGGCCCGGTTATGGGAGAGCGTGGAGAAGTCTTTTCATCAAGGCTGTCTAAGGATGACAGGACTTATTTTTTCAATGTGAAAGAGAATGTTTATGGGGACCTTTACCTCAATATGGTGGAAAGCAGGCCGACAGATACTGAAGGGCGTTTCCTGAGGCAGTCCATTATTGTATATCAGGAAGACATCGGTGACTTTGTGAAGGAGCTTCAGAAATCCCTTGATTATATCAGGATCAATGGAACAAGGCGTCAGCCAAGGGTCAGGAGAGAAGCTAGAACAGAAGAATCTGATGAGTGACATCTTCTTCGCTTTTTAAATGGAAAGTAGTGCGGGCTATAAGGTTTGGCCCGTATTTTTTTATATTCATGCAATGCTCTTTTGTTGGATAGCCCTTATGTTTCTTATAGCCATACTCAGGCCATATGGAGTCAGCAAGATCCATGATCCTGTCCCTTTCATTCTTTGCCAGTATGCTTGCAGCCATTATCTCAGGTATTTTTGAATCTCCCTTCACGATTGCCTCGCAAGGAATTGGCACCGACGGAATTTTGTTGCCATCTACAAAAAGGAAGTCTGCCTTCACTTTTCTCATGACTCTTAAAAGGCTCAGCCTCATCGCATAAAGGGATGCATTTAGTATGTTCATCTCATCTATTATTTCATTTGAAAGGGCAACAACAGAGTAGGCGGATGCCTTTTCCTTTATAATCTCTTCTGCCTCCTCTCTTTTCCTGAGGCTCAGCTTCTTGGAGTCATTCAGGATATCAAAAGGGAAATCAGGAGGAAGGATGCAGCAGGCTGCAACCACAGGGCCTGCAAGCGGGCCGCGTCCAGCTTCATCGCAGCCTGCAATAATCCTCTTATCTGATAAATCCTCTTCACTAAAAAGCTCAGCTAGCATTTTTCTCTCTTTCCCTGTATATTATTCCATAGTTTTTTTGATAGGAGAATATCTTGTTTCTAAAGTGCCTTGATATTTATGGCTTTAAATCATTTGCTGACAAAACCCATATAGATTTTGCTGAAGGGATAACCACGCTCCTTGGTCCTAACGGATGCGGAAAGAGCAATATCGTTGACTCGATTAAATGGGTTTTGGGAGAGCAGGGGACAAAAACGCTCAGAGCAACGAAAAGGGATGATGTCATCTTCAATGGAAATGACAAGCGCAAGCCTATGCCATTTGCCGAGGTTGCACTTACCATAGATAATTCAAGCGGCATACTCGATCATCCTGCTTCAGAGATTGAGATAAAGCGCAGGATATTCCGTTCAAGCGGTGAGAACGAATACTACCTGAACAGGGAACGCTGCCTCAGGAAGGATATTAAGAACCTCCTGATGGATACCGGCGTCGGAAAGAGCGCATACAGTGTTCTTGAGCAGGGAAGGATTGACCAGATAATCAGCATGAGCCCAGAGGACAGGCGCTACATTTTTGAAGAAGCTGCAGGAATTTCAAAATACAAGCAGCAGTGCCAGGAAGCAAATAACAAGATACTCAAGACAGAAGAGAACATCACTATCGTTGAGAATACTGTTGCCCAGGTCAGGCGAACTTACAACAGGACAAAGGACCAGGCAGAGAAAGCCAGGAAATACAGGGAACTGAATAAGCGTGGCTTTGAGCTTGAGGTCCAGCTTTCAATAGCCAAAGTCAAGACCCTGATGAATGTTCAGGATTTAAGGCGCAAGACTATTGAAGAGAAGAAGGCAGAGACAGTGGAGCTTGAAGAGAAGCTCTCTAAGTTTGATGACAGCCTGAAAGAGGAGACAGAGAGTTTCAGATCCAGGAATGAAGAGATCTCAAATCTCAGGATCAAAGGTACGGAGAAGGCCGGAGAGATAAACAACATCGGGACCAAGATTTCTTTTGCGCGCGATAAGATGAGCGATTATGCCGCTAGGGAGAGGGGATTCAGGGACAGGGCTGAATCTATCAGGACAAACCTCAAGGCAATGCAGGAAAACTATGACTCTCTTGATATGAAGATTGATGACTCCCAGGACAGGCTTGAAGAGGTTAATGGCCAGGTAGAAAGCGCCAATGCAATGCTTATAAGCGCTCAGAAGGAGATTGAGGAGAACAGCGCCAGAATAAGGGAAAAAGAGGAGGAGAATGACTCTTTTTCTGAAGAACTGCTTTCCCTTTCTGATGAGCTGAAGAGTGTAATTGAAGAGCTTATCAACGAGGTTGATGAAAACTCCAGCAGCGAGTACTCAAAAGACAGGTCAGAAAAGTCAGAAAAGGAACTTGTTGAAGCCCTTGAGTCACTGAAAGCTTTTGTCAAAGGCAGGCTTGATTACCTTAAGAGCCTTGGCGCTGATAGCATAAGCAAGAAAAAAGAGGAAGAGGACTATTCAAGGATCATATCAGAGCTTGACAGGATCGAGGAATCTTTTTCCAGGTTCAAGGCCTCAATACCACCTTTAGTTGACCTTTTGCTTTCCCCTGAAGGCCTGATGGCAAAAAAGAGGGCAATCGAACAGAGGGAGAAGGATGTCAGGCTGAAAAGCGAAGAGAACAGGATTTTCATTTCAGGAGCAAGGGAAAAGAACGACAGGCTCAGGGAAAACCAGGAATCACTGAGGCAGACTCTTAATGCATTCAGCATACAGAAGGCCCAGATAGAATCGGATATCGAACGCTATAAGGAGATGAAGACTTCCATTCTGCGCAATATCGAGGAAAGGCGGTTTGAGATGGAAGACAACCTCGAGCAGGCAGAGATAGCAAGGAATAACATTGAAAAGGCCAATGATGAGCTTAAGCAAAAGGATGAGGAGAAGAGAAGGGCTGAAGCAGAACTCAAGGCAATAAATGAGAGGGCTGATGAACTTGCAATCTCCGTTTCCGAGCAGAGCCAGAAAATCCAGCTCATGAGGAACGAAAAGGACCTTACAGCCCAGAAGATAGAAAAGAACAAGAATGACATCCAGGTTGAGGAGCTCTACATAAACAACGCCTCTACATCCATTCAGGAAGTTTTTGAATCATTCTTCAGGAACTTCAACAGGAACCTCAATGAATTCCAGGAATACTTCAGTGCTGACCTTGAGCAGACTCTGATTGAAAACGAACTTAGGGAAGTCAATAAGGCAAAAGAGAGCGCAGGAAACATCAACTACCTTGCAGAAGATGAATTCAATGATGCAAAAAGCAGCCTTGAATTCTATACAAAGCAGCTTGATGACCTCTATAAGGCAAAGAGTGATCTTGAGAAAGTGCTTCATGAAATAGAGGATACAAGCAAGGACCTCTTCCTGAAGACATACAAGGATATATCGCAGAATTTCCAGATCATGTTCAACCGCCTGTTTGGCGGAGGAAGGGCTGAAGTGAGCCTTCAGAATGAAGAAGAGGTGCTTACAAGCGGAATAGATATTTTTGCCCAGCCTCCTGGAAAGAAGCTGACAAGCATGTCTCTGCTCTCTGGAGGGGAGAGGAGCATGACTGCAGTTGCACTCCTTTTTGCCACCTACAAAGTCAAGCCGAGTCCGTTCTGCATTCTTGATGAGATAGATGCTGCCCTTGATGACAGGAATATCGGATACTTCATTTCCGTTCTTGAGGACTTCGGAAAGGAAAGCCAGTTCATCATCATAACGCATAACAAGCATACTGTAACGGCAGGAGAGAGCATGCTTGGTGTTACACAGGAAGAGGCTGGAGTTTCCAAGACTATCAGCTATAAGATCCGCTCTATTGAAGGAAAACCGGTTATACTGGATGAAGAAGACAGGGAAATCGGCGATATTGACTGATAATTCGTTGATAATCGGAAATCCATGGGCTAGAATCTAGCTAAGGAGAAACCGATGACGAACGAAGAGATTTATGATTTCATAGGCGAGCTTGCAATCGCTCTCTATTCGAAGAAAATCCAGATTTCCCTTGGAGCATTGAGGGCTGTAATGCTGGACAAGGGTAAGGATTATGTAAATAACAGGGGAATGGCTTCTGCCGTATCTGCAGCATACAGGAGATGGAAGTCAAAGGATCCTGTTATCTATTATGCAATTGCTTACACTTATACAGATAAGGAAGGCAATCTTGCCTGGGACGAGAACAAGCTGGAGAAGTAAGAAAGGGCCTGGCAATGTGTCAGGCTGTTTTTCTGTCCTTTTATCTTTGCTCCTCTATTAATGTTGACAGCTAAGGCAGTTTTTGGGTATAAAAATAACGTTGCCTTGACTAGGCGTAAGGAATTTTATGTTTGATAGTATTTCGGGAAAAATATCATCAGCTTTGAGAACCCTTTCAGGAAAGGGCAAGATAAGCGAGAAGAACATCAGCGATGCAGTCGAGCAGATTAAGGAAGCTCTCCTTGATGCTGACGTCAACCTCCGCGTTGTAAGGCGTTTTGTCAACTCTACAATGGAAGAGGCTATGGGTGAAAAGGTCTTGAAGGCCGTTGACCCTGGGCAGATGTTCACCAAGATCGTTTACGATAAGATGGTGGCTCTCCTTACAAGCGAGAGTGGAAACACTCTTAACCTGAAAGGAAAGGATACTACAAGCATCATCCTTATGATGGGTCTTCAGGGATCCGGAAAAACCACTGCCAGCCATAAGCTTGCATATAAGCTGAAGAAAGAGGGAAGGAAAGTTCTCCTTGCAGCCTGTGACCTCGTCAGGCCGGCAGCTGTCACACAGCTTGAACTTCTCGGAGAAAAGATAGATGTTCCTGTATTCAAGATCGAAGGTGAGAAAAATCCTGTAAGGGTTGCCGAAGCTGCATTAAGCAGGGCTAAGCATGACCTTTACGATACGCTCATCATAGATACTTCAGGAAGGATGCATCTTGATGAGACCCTCATGAAGGAGATCAAGAACATCAGCGATGCTGTTCATCCTGATGAAAAACTTTTTGTTGCTGATGCAATGACCGGCCAGCAGGCAGTTGAAATTGCAAAGGAATTTGAAGAGAAGGTAGGCATAACCGGTGTCATGCTTACAAAGTTCGATTCAGATACCCGCGGTGGTGCCGCCCTCTCGCTAAGGTCAGTCGTTGGCAAGCCTATAAAGTTCATTGGTACTGGAGAAAAGGCTGAGGATCTTGAGATTTTCCATCCTGACAGGATTGCTTCCCGCATTCTTGGCATGGGAGATATCGTTTCCCTTGTAGAAAAAGCCCAGGAGCAATATGATCAGCAGGAGGCAGAGAAGCTTGCGAAGAAGATGGAGAAGAACACCTTCGACCTGCAAGACTATCTCGAGCAGCTTGAGAAGATGAACAAGATGGGTTCTGCTGAGAAGCTCATCGAGATGATTCCAGGGGCAAAGGGAAACATCAGCGAGGACGATATCAACATGAAGGAGATCGAAGTGGAGAAGGCTATTATCAGATCCATGACGAAATTCGAGCGCTCCAACTATAGGATTATCGGGCCAAGCAGGAGAAAGAGGATAGCAAAAGGAAGCGGAACAAGCGTTGCTGAAGTGAACCGCCTCCTCAAGAAATTTGAAAAGAGCAAGCTTTTGCTGAAAAAGATTGCAGGAAATAAGAAATACCAGGCCGCATTGCTTAAGAATTTAGGCATGTGACCTATCATGTAGATAAGGAGTAGAAACCGTGAGCACAACAATGAGACTCAAGAGATTCGGATCTAAGAAGAGACCGTATTACAGAGTAGTAGTAATGGACAACAGGAAAGCTAGTACCAGTATTACAATTGATGAAGTAGGAACATACCAGCCACTTAATGCAGACGAGCAGGTATCTTTGAACGAGGAAAAGGTAAAGGACTGGATCAAGAAGGGTGTAACAGTAAGCCCAACAGTAAAGAACCTTCTCAATTCAAAGGGAATCAATCTTAGCCGCAAAGAAGACTAATGTCTTTAGGAGGCTTTGATGGAGAAGGAACTCGTTGAATTCATGGTCAAGAGCCTTGTTGATAACCCGGACGAAGTCAATGTGAATGTAGTGGAAGGGGAGAAATCCATTGTTCTGGAGCTTCATGTTGCAAAGGATGATGTCGGCAAGGTAATTGGAAAGCAGGGCAGGATAGCAAAGGCTATCAGGACCGTACTAAGTGCAAGTGCAACTAAGGACGGCAGAAGGGCCAGCCTGGAGATTCTTGACTGATGGAAAGGAAGACTGTTCTTGCAACGGCAACAATCGGCAGGGTTCATGGAGTCGATGGCTTCTTAAAGATATATCCATTCAGCGGGGAAGTGGATCATCTCATTTCACTTGATGAAGCTGAACTGGTATTGAGAACCAAGGAAAGGATAAAAGTTACCGTGAAGGACACTATGATGCATCAGGATGACCTCCTGATGCGTTTTGCTGAGTATCCGACACGTGAAAAAGCCAAGATGCTCTCCGGCTCAACTATGTACATTCCAAGGGACAAGTGCCCTCCTTTAGAAGAAGGTGAATACTATATTGCCGATCTCTATGGAATGGGCATGTACTATGAAGGGGAGAGGGTGGCAACGGTAGTTGAAACATCAGAAGGGGCTCAGGCTCTGCTTCTGCATGCAAAGACTGCTGATGGGAAGGTTTTCCTTGTTCCCAATATGAAGCCTTTTGTCCTTAAGGTCGATACAGGGAGCAATCAGATTATCCTTGGCATGAAGGAAGTATTGAGTTGAAAATCACTGTACTTACCTTATTTGCCGAAATGGTTGAGCCTTATTTCTGCAATTCGATAATGAAGAGGGCTGTTGAGAAGGGGATAATCGAATACGAGATTGTCAATTTCCGCGATTATTCATCTTCTGCTTACAACAGGGTTGATGACCTGACATATGGCGGAGGAGCTGGAATGCTTCTGATGCCTGAGCCTCTGGAAAAGGCAATTCTCGACAGGAAACTCGAAAAGAGCCATATTATCTATCCAAGTGCAAGGGGAGAGCTTTTTTCCCAGCAGAAGGCAAAGAAGCTCAGCAGGGAAAGCCATCTGACATTCATCTGTGGCCATTATGAAGGTCTTGACCAGCGCATTATAGACCGTTATGTCGATGATGAGATTTCCATCGGTGACTATGTGCTTACAGGCGGGGAAGCATCTGCTATAGTGATTATAGATGCGGTATTCCGCCTGATAGATGGAGTGATAAACAGTGAGAGCCTGGAGGATGAGAGTTTTTCTTCAGCTCTTTTGGAATATGATCAATATACTAGGCCTCAAAGGTATTGCAATTTAGATGTTCCTAGTGTATTATTATCGGGCAATCATGCCTTAATCTGCTCATGGCGTGATTCCAACAGGATTGCTAAGACGATGCATAGCAGACCTGATTTGCTCTCGAAGGCCTCTCTCAGCCTAAGTAAGCGAAAGAAACTTATTAAAGTTATTGAAGAATTTGGTATTTAGGATTTGTAAGATGGATATTATTAAAGCTATTGAAGCAAAACAGATCAAAGAGAACGCTGAGAATTTCAACGTTGGAGATACAATTAAAGTTTACTTCAAGATCGTTGAGGGAACAACTGAAAGAATCCAGGTGTTCGAGGGCATTGTAATCGCAAAGAACAATTCTGGCATCCGCAGGACATTCACAGTCCGCAAGATCAGCTATGGTGTTGGAGTAGAGAGGATCTTCCCACTTCACAGCCCAAGGATTGACAGCATTGAGGTTGTCAGGAGAGGTAAGGTCAGAAGGGCTAAGCTCTACTACCTCAGAAGCAGAATTGGAAAGGCTGCAAAAGTCAAGGAGCTTATCCAGAAAAAGAATGCATAAATGGAAGCCTGCGTTTTGCAGGCTTTTTTGTTGATCATTGCTTTTAAAATCTTTATCCTATTTTTATGAAAAAGAATAACAGCAGAAGAAGAGACCAGCGCTACAGGGATAAGCGCGAAAAAGATAGCAAGAAGAAAAACAGGGATTCGGACAAGTACATCGGACTCAATACGATAGCCCAGGTTGTTGGCGCTCCCAAAAGCCACAGCTTCCATTCTTCAATTCCAGTTCAGCCTGCAAAGACTGTAAAAGAGCCTCTACTTGTATGTCCTGACTGCAATGAGCGCATCCAGTGCATTGCAGAGGCAATAAGCATAGCTAACGGAGAGTTTGTCCATTTTGACTGCATGATTGAAAGGATAAGGAAGGCAGAAAACCTCAAGGAAGGCCAGAGCATAAGCTATATTGGAAAGGGGAACTTCGCAATTGTTGAAAAGGATGATGAAGGGAAATTCCATATAGTGAAGACTATTCCTGTTGAGGAGGAGAAGGCTTTCAACAGTGTTAAGGAATATGTGGAGAGCCTTAAGATATGAGCAGGATTGCTTTTTTTCCAGGAACATTCGATCCTCCTACACTCGGACATATAAACGTCATAGAGCGCAGCAGCAGGCTGTTTGAAAAGCTTTATGTAGTGGTTGCGCATAACATCAACAAGTCATGCCTTTTCACACCGGAAGAAAGAGTTGAAATGATGAAGGAGTCTGTCTGCCATCTTGATAACGTCTTTGTTGAAAGCTTTTCAGGACTCAGC
Source organism: uncultured Spirochaetales bacterium (assembly GCA_949295125.1). Taxonomy (GTDB): domain Bacteria; phylum Spirochaetota; class Spirochaetia; order Sphaerochaetales; family Sphaerochaetaceae; genus Ornithospirochaeta. The sequence continues at coordinate 5,763 of CASFJV010000047.1, read as the reverse complement.
GTTGACTATGCAAAAAAGAGGGACTGCTCGGTAATGATAAGAGGCGTCAGGAGCGAGAGTGACTTCTCATATGAATTCGAGATAGCCATGACAAATAAGCTGCTTTATCCGGATCTTGAGGTCATATTCCTTCCAACTGACCAGAACTATATCATCCTGCGCTCGTCGCAGATCAAGGAAATGGTTGCCTTTGGCGCAAATATTTCAAAAATGGTTCCGCTTCCGGTTATGAAATACCTGAAAATGAAATATCCCGGGGCACATTGACTGTGGCATTTTGGATTAAACTTAACGGGTGTGCTTAAAAGTTCTTTCCTATTTAAAAAAAAATTCAAAAAGCTATTGAACAAAGTTTATAAATTTTGTAATAATACAGTGGTCAAACGGAGAGGTTCCCGAGCGGCCAAAGGGATCAGACTGTAAATCTGACGGCTCTGCCTTCGAAGGTTCGAATCCTTCTCTCTCCATTCCTTCCAGCTTTTGGAAGGATTTTTTTTTGCGGAGTAAAATGGAATACAGGTTTTCTTGTCAGATGTGCCGCTACTGCTGCTCAGCAGAACCGGGCTTTGTGTTTTTATCAGAAGAGGAAATAAGCAGGATGGCCAGCTATATTGGCCTTTCTTTTGAGGAGTTTATTGATATTTACTGCCGTAAGGTTGACTATGGCCTCTATTACATGGTCTCGTTGAAGGAAAAGGAAAACTATGACTGCATTTTCCTCACAGGAAATGGGTGCTCGGTATATGAGGTGCGCCCTGAGCAGTGCAGGACATATCCGTTCTGGCGTGGCATTGCCGACAGTGATTCTTCCTGGCTTGAGGAGGCAGGAAAATGCCCTGGAATCGGGAAGGGCAGGGTATATGGCAAAGAAGAGATAAGGAAAATTCTTGAAAGCACTACCCATGAGCCTTACATCATACTGAAAAAGTGATTTTGCATTCACTTCCTTTCATGTTATATTGATTCCTGGAGGCTCTTTCCTTGGCACGCTTTTCAGACAGCTCAATTGAAGAAATCAAGTACAAGATAAAACTCTCAGACCTTGTTGGGGAATACACGAAAACAGAGAGGAGAGGTTCTGCGTACTGGGCTAGATGCCCGTTCCACTCAAATGGAATGGAAAGGACTCCTTCCTTCAAGATCGATGATGATAAAGGGCTCTATTACTGTTTTGGCTGCCATGAGAGCGGAACCATATTCACTTTCATTGAAAAGATGGAGCGCCTAACATTTCCTGAAGCTGTTGAGTACCTTGCAAAGAAAGCAGGGGTTGCCATAAAGGAATCCGGAGTGCAGGATGAAAGGAAAAGGGATGAGAGTGCAATACTGTATGACCTTTATGACAGGCTATGCAGGACTTTCCAGCACTTTCTCCTTAATGATGGAATCGGGAAGCAGGCCTTCTCATACATAAAGGGCAGAGGACTAAGCGATGATATGATTTCACGCTTTGCCCTTGGCTATGCACCGAAAGATTCAGCTTTCCTCTATAAATTCCTGCAGAAGAAAGGCTACAGCGACGATATCCTCAGGAAAAGCGGACTATTCAGCCAAAACAGGTATCCATATCCCCTTTTCAGGGACCGCCTTATTTTTCCTGTGAGAAACTACAGGGGGCAGGTGGTAGCTTTTTCTGGCCGTGACCTTTCATTCAGGGATGACGCTCCAAAATACATAAACAGTCCGGATACTCTCATTTATTCGAAGAAAATGAATCTTTTCGGACTCTATGAAAGTCTTGATGAGCTTAAGAAGAAGGATTCAAATGCAATACTCTGTGAAGGCAATTTTGATGTCATAAGCATGCATCAGGCAGGTTTCACTTCTGCTATGGCAAGCCTTGGAACATCATTTACGGAAGAGCAGGCAAGGCTTATTGCGCGCTATACCGATACTGTTGACCTGATGTTCGACAGTGACAGTGCAGGTCAGAACAGCACCGATAAGGCAATAAACATCCTTTCGGGAATGTCCATCCAGGTAAGGATACACCATCTGAAAAGCTTTAAGGATGCAAGCGAAAGCCTTGAAAAGCTTGGCACAGATGGACTTAAAGCAGAATATTTGCCTTATCAGAGCCCATATGAGTATCTTGTAGAAAAGAATTCAAAACTGTATAATATTAGAACGCCCAGAGGTAAGTCTGACTTTTTGAAATCGATTTCTCCGTTTCTTAACTCTATAAAAAGTGAAGTAGAGAAGGAAACTTATATACAGAGCGTGGCAGTATTGCTGTCCTGCAGCGCTGAGAATGTTAGATCTGATTTGAATGGCCCGGCTGATCCTTACAGGGCAAGAAATGAGGAGAGACGGGAGGAAGAGAATTACAGCATAAAGAGCCTTAATACGGCTGCGATATCACCTGAACTCTATGCAATGCTTATACTGGCAAATAACATGGCTCTGTTTAGGCAGTACAGGTTGCGCATTAACTTTGCAGACCTGAAGGACAGGGATGCCCAGCAGATATATACGGCTCTGGAAAATGCTTTAAGGGACGGTATTGAGTCAAAAGAACTGTTCCTATCACTTATCAGCGATCAGCGTCTTAGGAATTACGTAACTGTATCATATGAACTTGATGAGTTCAGCGGTGATTGTATCGGCGTACTTGATGAAATAATAGACAAGATAGAGCTGAGGAGCTTGGAAGAGAGAAGGATGAGGCTCAATTCACAGATAAAACTCCTTTCTTCGGAGATTGAGCAGGAAGACATGATGTTGCTGCTTGAAAAGAAGAAAGACCTCGATAAGGACATTGCCTTATTGAAAAACCGGTTATATAGTAGCGAGGAACAGAATTATTAATGGGACAGGACGATTTTAAGAATCAGCCATTTTATCAATCATTAATCCAGCTTAATGTGGATAACGGAATTGTAACATTTGAGGATGTTATACAGGCTATCAAATCCTATAAGGCTTCGATCAGCAATATTGATGAAGTTATCGATGCCCTTAAAGCTGATGGCGTGCAGTACACGGAAGATGAGAGTGATGACAGTTTCGATATCCCCAGTCCAGATGAGATAGAGGAAGATGCATTTTCAGAGGAAGGCATTGAGGACGCTGAAGACCTCGAAGAGGATTCAGAAGACGATTTCATTGCTTCCGATGATGATAGCGATATTCTCTCTTCAGCCGTTGTTGATGAAGACGACGATGAGGAAGATGATGAAGAGAGGGAAGAAAAGGATGAGAGGGACGAGGATGAAGATGAGGAATATGAGAGTGACCTCGCCGATGAAGAGAGTGAAGAGCCTGGCATAAATGAATGGAAAGGCACAGATGACGACAATGATTCTGTTGGCGTCCGCTTCATCGATATCTCCAACTTTTCAGAACAGGGAGTAGAGCATAAGACACACTCCTCAAGCAAAATCGAGACTACAGTTGATGATCCTATCAGGCTTTACCTCAAGGAGATAGGAAATGAAAGCCTTCTTTCCGGTGAGCAGGAAGTGGAGCTTGCAATGCAGATGGAGAGAGGTGCAAATATCGTTAACTCTGTAATTAGGGAAAGCGGAATCCTGATCTCTTTCTTCTCAAAGGTCATCAAGCACATGCAGACTAAGATAGAGGAAGATACAGAGGATCCGCTCTCAACAGAGGACCTCAAGGAATTCCTGTCCATTCAGAAAAGGTATAATGCAAACTACAGGGAAGCTTTGGGAAAGGAGACTGCAAGGCAGATAAAGGAATACAATGAGCTTAAGGCAAATGCCCTGCTTGCAGGCGAGGATCTTGAACAGAACCAGGAGCTTGTAAGTCTCAGGGAGAGCCTGCTGAATAAGCTTGGCGGACATCCTGATGAGTCCTCAAAGGTTTTCAAAGGGAAAAAGAGGGAAAACTTCCCAACAAGGGAAGCCTGGATCTCATATTGCAGGGAAAAGACAAAAAGCAGCATAAAGAGCAATCTTGAATCCCAGATAAAGAAGCTGAAAAAGGAAGAGGAAGAGCTTAACAGGCAGGTTAAGCAGGAAGTGGAAAGGCAGGAAGCACAATGTGTATCTGATCATCCAGATATGAAGAAGCAGGATCTTGAGAAGGAGTTTGCAAAGATACATAAGAAGATCAAGGATGACTACACACAGAAAGAGCAGAGCCTTGCCAAGAGATTCCATGATGCGAATAAGGATCTTGATGCAATAAAGAGCGGGATCTATGTGCCAATTGAGGACTGGGTTACCAATGTTGTCATCCAGCAGGAAGAGATTGATGACCTGACTAATATCTTCATTGAGGCAAAGGAAAGCATCAACAGCTGCTTTGCAAAACGTGCAGAGAGTTCCCAGAAGCTTAAGATATCTAGCATGAAAGAGCTCAGGCAGCTTGGAAGGGATCTTGCTACCAGGAGCAAGGCAAGCCAGATAGAAGCAGAACTTGGACTTACTTCCGATCAGATCAAGGAAGAGATCAAGCAGCTTCAGCTTACAGAGAAAGAACTTAAGAACATAGAAAATGACTTTGAGTGCCATACGGATGAGATACTTGCCAATGTCAGGAACATCGAGTATGGGCAGAAGATATTAAAGAGTGCAAAGGACAGGCTGATCAAGGCTAACTTGCGTCTTGTTGTATCAATTGCAAAGAAGTACACGAACAGGGGACTTCAGTTCTTTGATCTTGTGCAGGAAGGGAATATCGGCTTAATCAAGGCTGTAGAAAAGTTCGAATACAAGAAAGGCTATAAGTTCAGCACTTATGCGACATGGTGGATAAGGCAGGCTATTACGAGAAGCATCAGTGATCAGGCAAGGACAATCAGGGTTCCTGTCCATATGATTGAACAGATTAATAAGGTTGTCAGGGAGAGCAGGGTTCTCATGCAGCTGTATGGAAGGGAGCCAACAGACAAGGAAATTGCTGAACATCTTAACTGGCCTGAAAGCAAGGTCAAGAATGTAAAAAGCGTTGCCAGGGAACCAATCAGCCTTGAAACTCCTGTTGGAGAGGAAGAGGACAGCGTGCTTTCTGATTTCATTGAGGATAAGGATGCTGAGAATCCGGCTAACCAGACAGCATTCGTACTTCTTCAGGATAAGATCAGGGAACTTCTCAGTGAGCTTCCTGAAAGGGAACAGGAAGTTCTCAGGATGCGATTCGGCCTTGATGATGGGTATGCCCTCACTCTTGAGGAAGTCGGTCTTTATTTCGATGTTACAAGGGAGCGTATTAGGCAGATTGAGGCCAAGGCTCTCAGGAGGCTCAGGTTCCCAACAAGAAGCAAGAAGCTGAAAGATTGGAATGAGTAGAATAATTTTCATAAAGGCTGTATAGTATATAAGTTGTGATTCCAGGAAGGAGATAGAGTAGTTTATGTCAAGAAACGAAAAGCTTGATTGTTTGAAGAAATTGCAGGTTATTCTGCAGAAGAAATTTGTTTTAGAGGATAAGATAAAGTCCATCCCTGCCGATCTTAAGGCTGAAGAGGCTGAGCTGGAGAAAGCAAGAGAGGAGTATGGCAACCTATCTGAATTCTATGATAGCCTCCAGAGTGAGCAGAAGAGTCTTGCAATCAAATATGATGATGCTTTCAACAAGAAGAATGAGTATGAGAAGCAGATGGAATTCATTAATACTCAGAGGGAGTTTGAAGCTTTAACAAAGCAGCTTGAGGAAGCACGAATCAGTGAACAGTCCTTCTTGAAGATGAGAAACAGCAAGACTCAGGAACTTGAGAAAGTCAAGGCTGAGCTTGAGGAGAAAAAGGCTAAGCTTGATGAACTTGAAGCAAAAGTAAGTGTCGAAAAGAGCAAGGTC